>CAIWEX010000887.1 GCA_903911795.1 uncultured Schlesneria sp. | reverse complement strand
TCGCTTCTCCGCTTTCCCGGACAACGCTGCGAATGAAGTTGTTCGACGGATTGATCTTCATCCGGCTGGTACACCAGCGGAAGAGTTTCCGAGGAGCCGGATACCCCTTACCGATCAGGTTCACCCAGAAGGTATCCTTGACGTCGGGCGTCAGCTTATGAGGCGTGATCGGCAACCCTTGCTCTTCCGCCGCTGTTTGCATCCGTTTATGCGAGGCATTGACCCAGGCCGCCACGACAGGCTGCTCGACCAGCGTATCAGTCGAGATCACATGAACCGGCTTTTGCCGCTTTTCGGGAGGCAGCTCTTTGAGTGCCAGCCAGATCAATTGCAGCACTGCACTGGAATCCTTGCCGCCGCTGTAGCCGACAACCCAGGGAATCTGATCCCAAAGATAGAGCTCGCGGATCTCTTCGCAGACCCCTTTCACCGTCTTCGCCAGGCCAAGCTGAGCGAACGCGGAATCCTTATTGGCAACTGTCGCCATACTCATTTCGCTTTCCTCCTCAGTTTCGCGTCGATGGCCTGTTCGTCTGCCGTAAGGGCCAGCCCCAGGTGGCGCTTGATCAGATTCGCCGTCAATGTGACGTTGATGTTTCGCTTGGAAAGCCGTCCGGCATTCATCGCCCGGCCTTCCCACAGCTCATTATTGGTGCGGGACCAGTCCAGCGAATTCAGCTTCTTCAACCGGGTCTTCCAGTCAGTGCGGTGAGCCCCCAGCAAGGCGTTTCCCACGCGAGCCATTGCGGCGAGTGCCAGCGTGTGGGCATGGACGAAATCACGGCGTAAATCAGCGGCACTGATCTTCCGATCCTTGGCCAGACCCCAATCGGGGATCTGTCGAGCCACCTCGGTCCAGTATTCCGCCGCCAGATTTGTTTGCTCTTCCCGTGATTTCAGGTCCAAACCTTGCAGCAACGCGTGAGTCGCATTGTGAATCCCGCTGAGCGTGAACAGCTTGATCGACCGATTCGAAATCGTACTCCGTTCCACTTCGGTCAGACCGTTGAAGATCGGGACGCGTTCAACAACATCTTTGGCCAGTTGAGCCCCTTCATCCCGATGATCGTAGAGCAGGCCGAGTGACGGTGTGGGACGGACGGCATGCCGGTTCAGATCAGCAAACATCTGCTGACACCGCTTCAGCCCGACATCAAGAAAGAAAACGACGGCGATCGTTTCGTCACCCAGGTCCGGATTCTCGTGCAAGGCAGCCTCGATGGCCGCCTGACGATGCTGTCCGTCGTTAATGACAAACCGGGCACTCATGGGGACTCGCAACGTCCCGACACTCCGTTCGGTTGTTTCTGCTCCAAGTGGTTCGAATTTGACTTTGCCATCGATCGACGCGGTCAGGGCAGAAAATGTATAATCTTTGGCATTGGAAACGATGTAACGCGCCATTTCAGGAATGCGTTGTTTGTTCAGCACGCGCTGAGCTCTCAGTTCCGGCCGCAGCTCTTCTTCGTCGAACAGAAAAATGCGAGGAATCAGGCGCAGCGGGCACATGGACACGTAATACTCGCGTCCGGCCTGAACCCCACGGATCGACGGAAACAGATATTCAAAACTCGCCACGACACCCGCGCCCCATGTGGAAGTGAATAAAATGACTTCCACAGTATGACAGTTGACTTCCACCGCGCCAACCGTTTGGGTAGTCTGCTGGTGTCAAGTACGCCGCTGATGCTTGTCATCAACCAGAATCGCGGTCGATCGCACAAACATGCGTTGGCAGAACAAAGGAAGATTAAGAAAGAGGAGACCTTCGGTCGGGCGTTTCGGCGGGGTCGGGAGACCACTG
>CAIWEX010000886.1 GCA_903911795.1 uncultured Schlesneria sp. | reverse complement strand
GGCAACAGGCTTTGGGGGGCATGTTCTTCTCTGAATTACTCTCTGTGCGCCTCCGTGATCTCTGTGGTAAACCGCATTCATGCCAGGCTGGGACCGGGAGAAGATCTACCACGGAGGGCACAGAGGAGCACGGAGGAATACAGAGGGAAACGCAAGTCAGTGAAAGCTGAAGAGAAGACCCGCACCGAACAACGGAGCGATTCGTCCATCAGCGATCGGCTTGAGGTTTCTTGCGCTGCGCACCCAGCTTGAAGCAATCTGGGTCATCCCGCGCGTACCGGCTGATGGATCGAGCTGCATCGAACGCGTCTACGCAGGCCGAGGGATGTTGCAGGCGCAGTCGGTCTACCGAAGGCTGACAGAAGAGTTTTTAATGCAGAGACGCAAGGGCGCAGAGGCGCAAAGGTAAGAACAAGACGAGATGAATTTCCCTGCGTCACTGCGCCCTTGCGTCTCTGCGTTTAATTCTTTCCGCATTTCGATTGGACCATCAGATGCGATTCGGGGCGTTTGTGTCAGTACTAGACCTGACATCAGACTCTTTGTGCTACGCAGCTTGCTTGAAGCAAGCTGGGCCACCCCATGTCTGGCACCTGCAAATGGCTCTCACAACACATCTTGAGAGCTACTGACCGAGACCCTTCTTGTATGCTTTGACTGTCACGTCGGCTCGAAATGCGATGATCTTTTTTCCCCATTCGATCGTCTTTTCTGCTGGGGCCAGGTTCACTCCATTGATCCGGAATTTTCCGGCCTGAATTCGCTGGCTGATTCGGACACTCTCTGGATCGACGGCCATCATCATGGCGGTCATCGCGAAGTCGTCATGCAACCCTTCGTTCTCCTGATGAATCCCCTCCCCTTCCAGCCATTTCGTGACCTGTGCGAAATCGTAGTACTCGGGAACGAAGTGCAGAGTTGTCTTGCCGCCCGACCACTTCTGGTTCAATCTTTCGGCCACTTTCTTCATCCCGGCCTGATTCCCCCCGCTGTCGCCGATCAGCATGATCCGTTTGAATCCGTGAGTCCGCAGCGACGCGCAGATATCTGTCAGCAAGAGTTCGTAGGTCTCCTCAGTCACGCTGATGGTCCCCGGGTACTTCATGTGCAGAGATGGGGGATCGATGTCACCTTCTGGAACGAAGGGAACAATCGGAGCGACAAGAGTGTTGCCGAGTTTTCTGGCGATGGCTTCGGTCGTTGCCTTCAGGATGATGTTGTGCTTTCCGGTGACAAGGTACGGTCCGTTTTGCTCGACACCCCCTGTCGCCACGATGACCGTGTCTTTGCCCGCTCGCATGGCATCGCGAATTTCCATCCATGTCAGGTCTTCCATAAAGACGGTGTCACGAGCAGCCATGGGACGCGGTGATTCGGGATCAGGCTTCACCGGGTCTGGAACTGCTGCAGCAAATGCAAGGGCGATGATTGAGCAGATTCCGATTGCAATTCGTACCATGATTGTCCTTTGGGGTGATTCTGAAATGAGGCGTTGAACGTGCGGTATCTCGGCTCGTTGTGTTTGTTCTGGTCCATTCGTCGCGAAAGTGCCATTTTCGCTCGCGTTGAGTATAACAAATTCAGTCCTTCTGCTTCATTCTTGAGACTGTGAGCCATTCATGCGACGGATGATCGCGACTGTTTACGCATTGTCGATTCTCGCCTCTGCCGTGTCCGCGGAGACAATCTGGATCGAAGGGGAAAAACCGACGAAATCCACAATGAACCGGCATCCGTGGTGGTATGACCAGGTGAAGAAGGATCAGCTTTCCGGCGGAGACTGGATCAGCAACTTTGAGCCGAAGAAGACGGGTGAGGCCGAGTATTCCGTCACTCCGAAGGAATCTGGAAAGTTTGAGTTCTGGGTGCGGGCCAATCCGATTCAATCGAAGTTGTCGTATCGGCTGAATGACGGCGACTGGAAGCCAATTGAATTCGACAAGTCGGGCGGCGAACCGACAAACATCGCAGCTGATGGAAAGTTTGATCTGCGATTTATCGCGTGGGTCAAGATCGGCTCGGTCGATTTGAAACGCGGAGCGAACTCGCTGCGGTTCCGGATGGACAGCGGGAGTTCTAATCATGGCGGCCTCGACTGCTTCGTTCTTTCCACCGAGCCATTTCGACCGCTGGGAATTTTGAAGCCGGGCGAAGCTGCGAAGGGGCCGGCGTCATCGGATGCGGATTGGTTCGCATTCGATCCGTCGGCGGATTTGTTTCAGAAGTCGTCTGTGATTGATCTGCGGTCTCTCAATGAGAAGTTCGCCGGGGAACACGGATTCATTGCGGCCAAAGACGGGCACTTCGTTCACAGCCAGTCGGGAGAAGCGGTGCGATTCTGGGCGGTGAACGGCCCGTTCGCGAAAACTCGCGAGGACTTGCAGCG
>CAIWEX010000885.1 GCA_903911795.1 uncultured Schlesneria sp. | reverse complement strand
ATTCCGTTTAAGTGTGGCATCCCGCGGGCATCAAACTGCAGCGTCTAACCCATGTTTCGACGCGACACGGAAGTGCGACCCGCACTAGAAAGAATGATTCATGCTGACCCTGGAAAGATTTTCGTTTGGAGTTGGTGACCGGTTTGCTCATCAGGCCAAGTCACAACTGCGTGCGTTTCAGATGATTGCTGCCGACGGAATCGACGTCGTGCCGGTCTGGAACAAGTCTAACCGCGAGCACACATTTATCGGCTCGGAACCGCAAAGTGTGTTTGACGCGGGGAAACGCGCGGTGCAGGAACTCGGTTGGACCAAGGGGTGGCACGTTGACGCGGACCACATCCGATTGGAAACCGTCGATCGATTCATGCCTTGTTCAGACTTCTTCACGATCGATGTGGCCGACTCGATCGGCAAGCCAGCCGCTGAAGCTGACGTACAGGCATTCGTCGGACGGCATCCAGAACTGGTCGGGACCATCAGTCTGCCGGGTGTCAGTGCCCCTTTCACGACGACGCGCAGCGATGTTGAACGAGTCACCGCCAAATACCTGCTCGCCGTTCAAGACGCGGGAAAAATCTATCGTCATATCATCACTGCCAAGGGCGAAGGAAATGTGATCGCCGAAGTTTCGATGGATGAAACAGATGCTCCGCAAACACCTGTCGAACTGCTGATTATCCTGGCCGCTCTGGCAGACGAAAAGATTCGCCTGCAGACAATTGCCCCGAAATTTACCGGGCGATTCAACAAGGGGGTCGACTATGTCGGCGATCTTGTCCAATTCGAAAAGGAATTCAACGACGATCTGGCCGTGATCGCACATGCCATTCAGCAGTATGGACTGCCAGCAAATCTGAAGCTGAGCGTTCACAGCGGAAGTGACAAGTTCAGTATCTATCCCATTATCCGCAAGGCCCTGCAGCGGACTGGCGCTGGTTTGCACGTCAAGACCGCCGGTACGACGTGGCTTGAGGAACTCATCGGGCTCGCTGAAGCAGGTGGCGACGGACTGACGCTTGCTCGTGAGATCTATGCGTACGCTTTGGATCATGTCGATGAACTGTGTGCTCCTTACGCGAGCGTGATCGACATCGACCGATCGAAGCTGCCAAGTGCCGAAACGGTCAACAGTTGGAGCGGGCCGAAACTGGCAAGTGCCTTGCGACATATCCCCAGCCATCCTGATTTCAACGCACACGTCCGACAATTGCTGCACGTCTCGTTCAAGATCGCAGCCAAGGCGGGGACCCGTTACACAGATCTGTTGAAGGCGAATGAAGAGATCGTGGCCAAACAGGTGACCGAAAACATCTACAATCGTCACATGGTCCCGCTGTTCATCGGTTGATTCAAGTTTCTTTCTGTTCACGGAATTGATAGCACATCATGCAAACCAGACCACTCGGCAAAACAGGTCTTGAACTTCCCGTACTCAGCTTCGGCGCATCCTCGCTGGGGCAGGAATTTCGCAGTGTCCAACTCGATGAAGCGCTGCAAAGCGTCCGGGTTGCACTCGACTGCGGCCTGAACTTTATTGACACCTCACCCTTTTATGGACGGGGAATGAGTGAAGTGCTGCTGGGGATTGCCCTGCGGGGCGTGCCTCGTGAAAGCTACACACTTTGCACCAAGCTGGGGCGTTACGATCTGGGGCATTTCGATTTCAGTGCCGAACGCGTGGCCGAGAGTGTTGATGTCAGTCTGCATCGCCTGGGGACTGATCACCTGGACATCATTCTCTGTCACGACATCGAGTTCGTGCCGATGCAGCAGATTGTCGATGAGACCATTCCCGCTCTGCGTAAAATCCAGCAGTCGGGCAAAGTCAGATTCATCGGCTTCAGTGGCTACCCGCAGAAGATCTTCAAACTCATCTGCGATCAAATCGATGTGGACTGTGTCCTGTCGTACAACCAGTACACGTTGCAGAACACGCGGTTTGCCGACGAGACGGTTCCCTACTTGAAAGCCAAGGGAGTCGGCGTGATGAACGCAGGGCCATTCAGTGCCCGCCTGTTGACCAACGCACCTCTCCCCGCATGGCTCAAAGAACCCGAATCCGTCAAAGCCGCAGCCCGCCAGGCGGCGGAAGTGTGTGCGAAGCGTGGTTCCGACATCGCCAAACTGGCCGTTCAGTTCTCGTGTGCCCATCCCGACATCGCCACAACAGTCGCTGGCAGCGCCAATCCGAAAAACATTCGCAACTGGGCAGAATGGCTGGCCGAACCGATCGATCAGCAGCTGTTGGCAGATGTTTTGGCAATCTTCGCACCCGTGAAGAACCTCGGACACCTGGAAGGACTTCCGGAAAACAACTGAAGCGTCGGCCAGGCGATAGTGTCGTAGGTCAGGCTGTGCCTGACTCTTGGAGGTCAGGGTTTAATGATCCCGCAGCTTGGCGAACAATTTCGTCACCTGACATCGTGAAGCATTGGCCATGCCAGTCCCGTATGTAAGGCAGTCTCTTGGCGGGAGGGTGAGGCGCCTCGCCCTCCCAGATATTCTGGCTTCCTCTGGGGAACCAAGGGGACACAGCACTTTTTTGTCCGACGTGCAAAGATTCGGCGATAAAGAAACGGTCAAGAATCGTCCGAAACGTGGAGCAAATAATCTGGCTGTCTCCTGACGGGAGGGTGAGGTTCCCGCCGAACCGGACTGTGAATCGGACGTGAGATTTACAATCGCGGCTCGGCGGGAGCCTCGCTGCCTCGCTGCCTCGCCCTCCCAGTCCCATAGATCAGGCTGTGCCTGACTCTTGAAAATCAGGGTGTAATGGTCCCGCAGTTTGGCAAAGAATGCAGTTTCCTGACATCACTTCGTCAGGCACAGCCTGACCTACACTGCTCATCAGTCCCGCGAACGAGATCCACATCTCTCAAATATTCTCTGTGCCCCTCAGTGTCCTCCGTGGTCGTTCGCAATCTATGTCGCCTTCACGATCGGAGATTTCAGAATCTCTTCGACAATTCGTGCGGGTCGACCGTCGGTGATTTGTTGTTCCCGACCGTTGAACTGGTAAACCAGTTTCGAATGGTCGAGTCCCAGCAATCGAAAGACAGTCGCCTGATAGTCGTTCGGGTTGACGACATTGACGGCCGCTCGATGTCCGACTTCGTCTGTTTCGCCGTACGTCATCCCGCCGCGAATGCCGCCGCCTGCCATCCAGATCGAAAACCCCTGCCCGTTGTGATCGCGGCCGCAGGTGTCGTCCAGCGTTCCTTCGCAAACTGGCAGTCGACCAATCTCGCCACCCCAATGAACCAGGGTCGAATCGAGCATCCCCCGCTGCTTGAGATCTTTCACCAGGGCCGCGGCTGGTTGGTCAGTGCGCTGACAGATTTCCGGTAATCCCTTTTTCAGATTCGTGTGATTATCCCACGGCTGCCCACCCAGGAAGAGTTGAACAAACCGCACGCCTCGCTCCACCAACCGCCGAGCGATCAGGCAGCGGGTGCCGTATTCCTTTGTGGCAGGCTGATCCAGGCCATACATCTTCTGGATGTGTTCAGGCTCTTGAGACAGATCCAAAGCGTCGGTCGCTGCGGTCTGCATGGCAGCAGCAAGCTCGTAGCTGGCAATGCGCGCTTCCAGATCAGACTCGCCCGGATGTTGATCCAGATGCCGCCGATTCAATTGTGCCAGAAATTGCAGGTTTCGCTTTTGCAGCGGACCTTTCAGATGCGGAGGTGGATCAAGATTGAAGATCCGTGGTTCCTGTGCCCGTAGCACCGTCCCCTGGAACAAGGGTGGCATGAATCCGCTGGCCCAGTTGTGAGTCCCATCGACCGGGTGTCCACCCGGATCTGCCAGGACCAGATAAGCCGGCAGATTCTGGCTCTCGCTTCCCAAACCATAGGTGATCCAGCTTCCCATTGTGGGGCGTCCGGTCACAGCAGGAATGCCGCCATGAAAATAGCGGATGGAAACTTCGTGCCCATTGTGACCGGTATGCATCGACCGCATCACGCAAATGTCGTCAGCAATCCCCGCGGTGCTCGGCAGAAGTTCCGAGATTTCCGTCCCGCATTCGCCTCGTTTTTCGAACTTGTAGGGACTGCCGAGTAACTTCTTGTTCGCGCGGTTGACGAAGCTGTAGACAACTTCGCCGCCGTATTCCTGGCCATGATGCTTGGTGAGTTCTGGTTTGGGGTCGAGCAGATCCATGTGTGCCGGACCGCCATGCATGAACAGCGAGATCATCGCTGTTGCCTGAGGTGCCATGTGAGGGGCACGAGGTCGCAGGTCGGCAGCCTGATGGTCGATCGGTTTGGTCGGTGGTGCTGCCAGCAAGCCCGCCTCATTCAACAGGCTGGCGAGTGCAAATGACCCGATTCCGAACGCGTTCGAAGCAAGAAATTCACGTCGCGAAGACGGTTGGCGATCCTGACATTGTTCGGTCATCTGATAAGCCTTCGGAGCGAGGGCACGGGCGGGAGGATTGGCGGCGGGGGGTTGAAATTCCATTCAAGCGGCAGATTTGAATATATCAGTCGCCCCCGATTGAAGCCAGTAGAGATTGTCGATATCGGAATCCTCCGTTCCGACTTGAACGGTAGGCGTTGAAACGCAATCCTTGATATCGGTTTTACCCGTGATGTTTGGTGAACCCTGAGCCTTTTTACTCTGGAGCCCTGACCATGCAGCTTTTGAATCGATTTTCCCGCCGATGGTTTCCCGGTGGATTTGCCGTGATGACTTGCCTCAGTCTGGCATGCCTGACCGTGGCTGTTTCGATGACAACGGCTGAAGAACCAAAAGAAAAGCCGGCTGCAAAACCGGCCGCCACCAAGTGGAAGCCGCTGTTCGACGGCAAGACGCTGAAGAACTGGAAGAGTTCACAGTTTGGCGGGGAAGGAGAAATCGCCGTCAAAGACGGAGCGATCATCATGCAGCAAGGCTCGGAAATGACCGGGATTTTCTGGGATGGCGATGCGGCGGCAATCCCCAAGATGAACTACGAAATCTCGCTGCAAGCCAAGCGAATCGATGGTGGTGACTTCTTCTGCGGCCTGACGTTTCCAATCAAAGATGATCCCTGCAGTTTCATCGTTGGCGGTTGGGGAGGCGGCGTCGTGGGGATTTCGAGCCTGGATGGCCAGGATGCTGCCAACAACGAGACGGCTCGCTACGAATCCTTCGACAAGAATCGCTGGTACAAGATCCGGTTGCGAGTGACTGAAAACGGCATCATGGCCTGGATTGATGATGTGCAGGTTGTCGGCGTTGAGACCAAAGGACGCAAGATTTCGATCCGCCCAGAAGTGGAATTGTCGCGACCCCTGGGAGTTTCCTGTTATTCCACGGTTGCTGGCCTGAAGGAGATTCAGGTGCGCGATCTGACACCGGAAGAAGCTAAGGCGGCAATCACCCCCGCCGCTCCGCTCCCCAAGTCGAAATAGCGCAGCCAGCCGTTTCGGCGGGGAGACCCGCCGAACAAAGTCCTCAAAGTCGCCTTCATCGCTCCGCGTGCAGTCAGCCGATGACAGTTTGACGTCGTATTTACGCGACACGCTCGTCCGCGCTGTTAGCAACGCGCCTGGCTGACTGCGGCAGAGTGGCGCACCTCGATTCCGGGAAGGGTGATGGCCTTTTCCGGTCGGGGGCTTCTGCAAAGCCAGTGCGCCCCCGCCACCCATCGTTTGTAATATTTCGTCTCGGTGATGGCAGAACGATGGCAGAACAATGAGGAAAGATCTTGTATTTCTTCATCATTCTGCCCCACATCATTCTGCCCTCATCTTCCTTCAAACGGCCTTTCCAAAATTGAAGAGTCCTTCGGCGTCGACAGCATCCAATGTTGCCGAATCGCATGTTGCGCCACCACTTCCGTTGCCGGGAAGCAACGTGTGATGTCACGCCAGTCTTTCCAAGTGTCAAGAATTGGAGACAAATCGACTGGAACTGAACGATTCAAGGCTGTTCGAGGAGTTCGGCATTCGGTTTGCCTCAGTGAATCTCACCTGATGTGGGAACCGGGGTTGTCACGCGTCCAAACGACGACCGCATCTCACTTTCGAACAGACAGAATCTACAACGAGGTCACGATGCCAACCGTTCAACTGGGTCTCAACGTCAAATCACTTGCGGAAGTCGCTTGGCTGGTCTCCACGGTCGCTCCTCAAATGATTGCGTCGAAAGCTGCACCCACGTCGGTTGCTCTGCGGGAATTCTGGCAAAGTACTCGCACACTTCAGCAGCACTGGGGCGAATTTCTGGATTCCCAGGCGACAGGAGTGTCGGAACCCACGCGGTTTGAAGAGGTTGCGACGCAGCTCTTTACAACAGAAATGCTGTCCCGCGTCTGGGCCACGGTTTTGGGCCGGATCGATCAGGAATCCGGACAAAATGACCTGACCCGAATCGCGTCAAATGCTGTCGGTGGCCTTTTGCAGATTCGAAATCGGCTGGTTTCCCATCTGCTCTCTCCCGAAGTTCCGGCGGCCTGGGGAGCCGAAGTCGATCGAATGCGCCGCCGCTGTGATCGCTGGACGGACCTGCTGATCGGCAAAATCAACGGCAGTGCTGACTGTTTCCAATTCGCATTGAATCCCGATCGTTCTCGAGATTTTGCAGTAGAGGCACGCGAATCGGAATCCAATTCGCATTCGGTGGAACTGCTGGTCGCCGCCGGTGTTCGACTGTCGTTTCTGGGGCAATTACCCGAAATCGGTTTCGATTCACCCGCGTTTGAAAAACTTATTCAGTCAGTCCTGGGGGCACTTCCGGACGAATCTTTTGACTGCGACGGAATTCTTCAATTCCCGGCTTCAAACGTGGATTCTTCGGATCGGAAAGGCTCAAACGACTCTGACAGTTGTGCCGATGACGTACTTTTGCCGGGTTTGAGCCTGGAAAATCTCAAACGACGGTTTGAGTAACCGATAGGTAAGCAGGACCAGTGGCGTCGATGGGGGCTCCAAATTTGGTGGCTTGCATCGCGGTCATTGGTCGCTAAAATCTCACCTCCGTGACATGGTGGCTATAGCTCAGTTGGTTAGAGCGCCAGATTGTGGTTCTGGATGTCGCCGGTTCGAATCCGGTTAGCCACCCCTCTGAAGCCTCGCTTGCAAACTCTGCAGGCGAGGCTTTTTCGCTGGAATTCTCGGGCCTTTCGTCATTCACCCCCCATTGGTACCGTTTATCGCCATCCGTTGATGAATGGACAGCAAACGACACAGTTTGTCCCCTTTGGCCGATGTTTGGTGCAACATTTGGTGCAACGGAATTGACAGAATGTCTTGGGCGGGGCGTTCCGTCGTTTCCTTCCGTTCCTGTGGCTCGAACCATCTGCCGTTCGGTGTGCGAGAAATTCAGGTCGAGTGACGGCAGCGAGTCCATTGCCCCCATCACGTCTAAAAGCTT
>CAIWEX010000884.1 GCA_903911795.1 uncultured Schlesneria sp. | reverse complement strand
GGTGGCATTCACATGCTGCTGGGTGACGGTGCGATTCGATTTATCAGTGACAACATCGACATGTCGACGTTGAAGAAATTGTGCAGCCGTGATGACGGTCAGGTGGTTGGTGAGTTCTAATCTGCTGAAATCACATGCGTTCCGCGAAAGAACCCGCCCGAATCGGCGGGTTCTATTCATTGTATGCCGTGCGTGTTTCTTAATTAACCTGACCTTATCCAGCCAGATGGAGGTTATGGATTAGCGAATCGCAAAGTTGGTTGCCGTGAAGCAGGACGACCAGCGATCGGAAATCCAGAAGCTTCTGGCCTTTCCGGAAGAGGAGGAGTGAAGTCTCGGTGGCCTCATAGGAAGGGGTCGAAACGTCTGTGAACAACGGAATTTGTCATGGTCGCTTCTGAGCGAACAGCCATTCCATGAACTTTGGGTCCGCATACGTGCGCGTCCACGAGTCATGATTGACCTCGGGGTATTCTGTATATTTGGGCATTCCCCCTGCTTTCTGAATGGCTTCGATCATGCGTCGAGATCGCTCCACCTTGACGACCGAGTCTTTGTCGCCGTGGAAGGCCCAGATTGGCAACTTGGTGACTCGCCCAGCCAGGGCTTCGTCTGCTCCCCCACAGATCGGGGCTGCTGCAGCAAACAGATCGGGTGTTCGTGTGACGAGATCCCACGTTCCGAATCCTCCCATGGAGAGACCGGTTACGTAGATTCGCTTTGAATCGACTCGAAGGCGGCTGCGCAGTTGTTCAATCAATTCGCGAGTCAGCGCGAGCGGAATCGATTCAGCAGGCTGCGTATGCGCATCGAGCGTCCAGTCGACTTCGACCCAGCGTCTTCCTTCGGGGCATTGAGGAGCAATGACGAAGCAGGGATACTTCTGACGGTTCTCCTCTTTCGAAAAATCCTTCATGCCGTGGACTAATTGCTTGAGATTGTCGTCTCCGCGTTCACCGGCTCCATGGAGGAAAAGTACCAGCGGATATTCTTCGGTTCCCGTCGGCGAATAGGCCTTGGGAAGCATTAACCGATACTTCAATTGTTCGCCAGCCCGCGGTGAAAACACACGTTCTTCGAAGTGGTCCTGTGACAAAGCCGTTGTCCGGTTCATGCAGGTCATAACGAGAAATAGAGTCGCGCCAATCAACAATCTCATGGGAAATCCTGTCATGGAACAAGCGATACCGCGTACGACACCGCCTGAGGATACGGAAAATCCCGTTCCAGAGCCATTCATTCCGCTGCCCGAATTGACTTGCAAGGCTTCGATAAATTCATTCGCCAACCTGTCACCGCCGGGGCACGGAAAGTCGCAGGCGTCCGTCCGTCATCGTCACGCCGAACTTGTTGACTTACGACGCCGGTCGCGATGGATCGTTTGATGGGGCTCGTGAGGCAAAGTGTGGTGGCGGAAGCGTTGACGTCGGTGTTTGATCTTTAGCGTCTGCACTGGTTTCATTGTCAACCGACATCGCCCGCAATTCAACCTTTTCGGGGCCTGATTTTCCGTCTGCAGGAAGCCAGGCTGTCACGTGGTTGGCGCCTGGGACGATCTCTGACTTGGGAGGTTCAAACAGATATCCGAGCGGGCCAGCCAACAGTTGAGGCATCAGGACGATATCGGCGATCAGGGCGACAGCAATCATAGCGGCCATCAGCCACCCAAAGCGGCTGATCAGCAGCAATTCCGCGGGAACCAGCACAAGCAGTCCCAGTGCCACGGCCAAGCTGGTCTGCCACATGGCAGGTCCACAATGAACCAGGGCGTTGATGATCGATTCACGCCGAGTCTGGCCTAGCCGCATCCCATTCTGGACCCAGGTCAGGTAATGCAGCGTTCCGTCAACGGCAATCCCCAAGGCGATTGAGGCGGTGATCATTGTTCCGACGTCAACTCGCTGTCCCATCCAGGAAATCACGCCGAAAACAACCGTGATCGGAATGATATTGGGAATCATCGCAACCAGTCCGGCCCAGAAGTTTTTGAGCATGTAAACGAACACACCCAGGATCAGAACAAACGCCAGTCCAAAACTGCTGATCAGACTTTGCAGAACCGCTCGCTGCGTCTGCAGGAACAGCGGCACTGTTCCCGTGATTCGATGCACGGACCCCGGATGCATTTTCAGAACATCCTGCGAGATCGCGTTCACGTCTGCCAGAACTTCCGCGAAATCGTTGTCGGTCATGATCGCGACCTGGGACGTGATCCGCCACAGTTCGTCTCCTGCCTGATTCAGTTGATGATCACCCTTGACTGCCAGGTCACTCCCCTTTTCGGCCGTGTTATAAAATGTCCGTGCCGCGGGAACTTCGCCATCGCGAATCTTCTGCTGGATCAGGCTGGCGCGTTTGAAGTACTTGCTGCGAGTGAGGAATC
>CAIWEX010000883.1 GCA_903911795.1 uncultured Schlesneria sp. | reverse complement strand
GCCGGGAAGTTGTGGCCTGATATGTCCCGCATCCTGGGTGAATACCGATTTGTAACTGGCTTCGCCATCGGATTTTTCGCCCAGAAACGACTTCTTGGCTCCCTCATCGGCAAACACCACGGTTCGATTCACGAAGGCATACAGACCATAATAGTCCGTTTGCAGGTAGTGATCGACGAGGGGATGGTCGTGACATTGTGCACACTGCAGATCCATCCCAAAGAAAATCCGCCCGACATCCCGGGCCATAATGTTCGGCTCCGCATCCCGATCGAGAAAAAATTTTGCGGCAGGACGAAGATTCGGGTCCACGCCATCGGCGGAAAGTATTTCCCGAGCCAATTGGTCGTACGAAACGTTCTTCTGAAAAGCTGCTTGCAGGTATTTCTGCCATTCGGGAGTCGGCACATGCTTGTCTGGTCGCCGTTCCATCAGCATCACGTCAAAGACATTTGCCATGTGAACAGCATACCGAGGTCTGGACAACGGCCGATCGACAAGAATTTCTCGTTTGTTCGGCGAGGCATCATCGAGAAACGCACGAGCTTCAGCCGCAGTGGGAATGACGCCGTGCAAATCGAGAGTCACTCGCCGCAAAAACTCGGCATCGCCAGCAACCGCAGCAACAGGGCCAACCTGATCCGCTTCCACCAGCGTATCGATTCGCGCGGAAAGTGACTCAGCCGCCGGTAACACCGAAGCAGTGAGACAAAACAGCATCAGGCCAAAAGGCAGAACAAACCGGGGCGGGAGCATAGGCGGGATCCTCGGCATCACGGAGATGCGGACCGAGGGCACAATTCCATACCCGGTGACGCCCCTGAGTTAACTTATCGACTCAGTGCGACAATCCACATCACCGAAACGCATCGGTAATCATGAATACATAGCACCGCAAAGGCCGCCGCGTCAACCGAAATTGCCTAATTGGACCAAAAACGGGTGGAAAGAATCCGGTAATTCACGTGTTAACGAGGATCTCGTTGATTACCCGACCATGGTCGATTTCCAGTCTTTTGCGGCCTGGGATTTCCAAGCGGCGGTTATCAAGTCCTAGCAGGTGCAAAACGGTCGCATGCAGATCCGTGACGTAATGACCTTCACCCAGTGCGTGATATCCCAGTTCGTCCGTCGCACCATGTACAAAGCCGCGTTTGATCCCCGCCCCCGCCATCCAGATTGTAAAACCGTTCGGGTGATGATCGCGGCCATCTTTTCCTCCGCCACGCAGTTCCAATCCAGGAGTCCGCCCGAATTCCGTGCAAAAGACGACCGTCACATCGTCGAGCAGACCCCGCTGCTTCAGGTCCTGAATCAATCCCGCCACGGGTTGATCAACGGTCGCACACAGCCTTGTATGGTTCTCTTTCAATTTCTGGTGCGAGTCCCACACTCCATAAGCCGACGGAAAGACCTGCACGAATCGAACACCGCGTTCAACCAGTCGGCGGGCCGCCAGAAGTTTTTGTCCCGCCCCCTTGGTGGCATCATTATCGAGCCCGTAAAGCTTTGTCGTCGCCTCGGTTTCCGCACCGAACTCGATCGCTTCTGGAACAGCCATCTGCATGCGGAAAGCGAGTTCATAGGCACGGATTCGCGCTCGCAAGTCCTGGTCATCGGGGTATTCAATCGCTGACAGTTCGTTCAACCGGCCGATCAGTTGATACTCACGCTGCTGTTCCGTCACCGTCTGTTTTGACGAACGACGGCCGAATGGAAGCGGATCTTTCGGGTCAAGAACGATCGGGACCCCTGCGTACTGCGGCCCAAGATAATACGAATCGATCGACAGTCGAGTATCTGATCGTGTCGGACCTCCCAGCACGACAAACTTCGGCAGATTTTCATTCAATGTTCCGAGTCCGTAGTTGACCCAGGAACCGACGCTTGGTTGCGGTTCGTCCAGGCGGTGG
>CAIWEX010000882.1 GCA_903911795.1 uncultured Schlesneria sp. | reverse complement strand
TGGTTCGATCATCGCCTTGGACACGGAAACGACCGTGGTTACCGGGCACGAGATTCCAGACATGGCCGTCGCAACTGCGAGTGACGGTCAGGAACATGTCCTGATCCATCCGGACGATATCAGTGAATTCCTGCGGACTCATCCGGACGTGGAATTCGTCTGCCACAATGCGGCGTTCGACTTTTGGGTTCTCCACCAGCACTTGACCATGAGAAATGAGACCGAGTCTCTGAAGATCTGGAAGCAGGTCGTCGTTGACAAGCGACTTCACGACACAATGCTGCTCGACATTCTACTACGGCTGTCGGTCGGCGAAGAGCTGAAGATGACACGAGGCAAAAAACCATACGGCGAGCGGAGTCTGGAGGATGTTGTTCATGTATTTACGGGCATGGAAATCTCCAAGGACGATCCGTATCGAATGCGGTTCGGCGAAATCATCGGTCGTGACTGGGACCTTGTGGAACCTGGTTTCTTCAGCTACGCAATCAAGGACTCGATTGTCACGCTGCTGGTCTACCGGGTGATGCAGGATCTGGCCACCGAGGTCATGGAAGAGCACGGGTACGATCCGGGCAAAACCAAAAACTTCGACATCTATTCAGATGCCGTCGTTCGCTTCGGGCCGTTGAGCGAGGCGATCCAGGTTGAAGGGGCAATCGCCCTCGCTCAGGTCAGCCGCAACGGTATGCATACAGATCCGCAGCGTCTGCAGGTGGCCAGGCAGGAGTACTGGCGCCGGTTTCAGCCGCTGATCCAGGAATTTCATACGTTGCATCCGGGAATTCTGCGGTTTGACGACGCGGGACAACCTGAATTGACCAAAACGGGCATCGTGCAGAAGTCGAATACTCGGCTGGACGCGTATCTGCTTCAGGCCGCGGCAGACATTAGTCGTCAGACCGGTACCGAGGTGTCTGTGCCCCGCGCGAAAAAGGGTGGCGTTTCACGTTCGGTCGAAAGCTGGAAGCACCTGATTCCCCAGCACGCGTTTCTCACCTTCTGGGAACGGTATGAGACGATGGCAAAACTGAATCAGTTTTTCGAAAAGCTCAATCAGCCGATCCTCCATCCAAATTACCGAGTCCTGATCCGAACGGGCCGAACCAGCTGTTCCAGTCCCAATATGCAGCAGGTTCCACGCGAGGACACGTTCCGGCAGATCATTGTTCCGTCGCCGGGGCACCTTCTGCTTGCGGTGGACTATTCCTACATCGAACTGGTCACCTTGGCTGCCGTCTGCTCCGCACGTTTTGGATCCTCCAAACTGGGAGACGTGATTCGGAAGGGAATTGATCCTCACTGCCATACCGCAGCGATGCTGGCCGGTGTTACGTTCAAGACATTCATGCGTTGGAAAACGACAGACCCGGATCGATTCAAGCGATTGCGGCAACAGGCGAAACCGGTGAATTTTGGTGTACCGGGCGGAATGGGTCCGGAGGCCCTCGTCGATTATGCGAGGAATGCATTCGGCGTGGAAACGACACTGGGGCAGGCACAGCAATTCCACAAGCGACTGACAGAGGAGATCTACCCTGAACTCGGACTCTACCTCGCTGACACAAGCTTTTCTGAGCTGGCAAGCAAGTTGCATGCCCCGGAGTCGGTATGTCGTGAAAGGCTATGTTTTGGCGACATGACCCCATTGGCAGCCGCGACCACCGTTCGCAAAATCGTCATGGGAAAACCGTTAAAGAAGGGGGGGATCCCCTACAGTTCTGCATTTGTGTGCCGCAGGTGGGATGAACTCATCCGACTGAATCAGAATTCAGAACTGGCCGTCGATCTGCAGCGGCGCGTTGCAAGCACCAGCCTCGCTAACAAATTGTTTGACAGCGCGGCCATTACTCTCTCCGGGCGAATCCGCGGGAACACAACTTACACCCAGCAGCGGAACACACCCTTCCAGTCGCTGGCGAGCGACGGAGCCAAGATGGCACTCTGGCGTTTGACCCTGGCCGACTACCGAGTCGTCGGGTTTGTGCATGATGAAATTCTTGTCGAACTGTCGGATCTGGGTGGATATGCCGACCGAGCCATCGTCGAAGATGTTGTCCGGATCATGAGGGAGTCGATGGAGGAACTGACTGGCGACGTCCCTGTGAATTGTGAGTATGCACTGGGCGAATGCTGGTCCAAAAATGCCAAAGCGATTGTCGACGGCGAACGAGTCCTCGCCTGGAGGCCGGAAGAGCAGGGCGGCCTCAGGCCCGTCTAGGTTTACTAAGAAAGAATCACAAACAGAACATGTGCGTAAGGCACGGACAACACTCACCGCGGACAGTACTGTGTTGAAACGCGATCTACGCTAAAGCAACCTGAAAAATGCGATACAGATGGAATTTCCGGGAATTGACGGTACCAGACATTACGGTGGTCATGTGATCTTCACTTTCGACTCATCCACCGTCAAACTGAACACGGCAAGACGCTTCCTTCCGACTTTCCCCCCAGCGAGGCCAAGGATGGCTCACACACGCACCTCACCCACCCGGTCCCCGATCGAATTGATCAATCTCTCCACCGAGAGCCCGTTCTGCCCCGTGGACTGGCGCTGGCG
>CAIWEX010000881.1 GCA_903911795.1 uncultured Schlesneria sp. | reverse complement strand
GATCAGTGTTCCAAATCTCTTCCTTCCTTCGTTACAAGCCAGACTGATCCACAAATGTCTCTGCAATCTTCCACGTGATCAGCCCAGACTCCGACTGCCATCTCCGGCAGCCCTCCGGGATGCGCTTGTCGTGAGACTTATGGTCCGGGAGGTTGCAGCGGTTTGCGGCACTGCAACCAGAAGTTCATACCGACTTCCATTCGCTCACAAGGCGCTGGTAATCGTCGGGCGTATCGAGGTCCGTGATTGCCGCAGTTGATTCGACCGAAAGTTCCGTCACTTCATGGGAATACTCTCGGAGCAGCCAGTTCAGTCCGCGGTCGGCCGGGATTCTTGCGACTTCGCGGGCCAGACTCCATCGAAACAACGTCGGATGCCCGCGACGCTGGCCACACCGCGGAACAAGAATTTGGGAGGGGCTAGACTGCCAGCAGCCAAGAACGGTCTCGATCAGTTGTCGGTCGAGTACCGGATGATCTGCCGGAACGAGTAACCAGCCATCGCTGTCGTCGGGTGCATATTGATTTTCGATCGATTCGATCGCAGCCGCGACGCTCGATCGCATATCGGGGGGATCCACTGCCGGAATCACCAGTGAGCCATTCAGCCGGGTGACCTCGGCCTGCAACGGACGATCGCTACTGCGGACAACGACGATTCGTGATGTAATCTGCGGATGATCCAATGCATTCATCAATCGTTCAATGACAGTCTTCCCCGCCAGATTCAGGAGCAACTTGGGCTCACCCATGCGTCGACTGAGACCAGCGGCGGGGATGACGGCAAACAATCGGGCAGGGTGAGTCATGACGACATTCCTTGACACTCGGCAGCCAGCGTTTGAGAATCCACAGATTGACGGTTCGTTGGCACTCTTCGGGATGAAACAATGGTAGCGAGGGACTTACGTCGATTGGCCTGGTCAAGTGGGGTCATCGTGGCAATCGCCTCTGGAATCGCTTCCTGGACTGTTCTGGCGGCGCCTCCAACAAAATTAACGCCAGCCGTCGCGGCACCTGAGGACCTGACCGCAGAGATTCGCTCGTTGTTAACTTCGGTCGAAGAAGGATTGGCGTCGGCCGAATCGTACCGAGATCGCCAGCAGCAACTGAAGCGGCAGGCGGTTCAAATTGCCATTTTTTCTCAAGCCCTGGCAGACTACGACAGCGACACCCCGCTGAAGAAGACCGCTCCGGACATCCGCGACGCGGCATTGGCTCTCGCTAAGTCAGCTTCGAAAGAGGAATCGGCGGCACAGGTCACCATCATCAAGCAGGGGTTGGAAGGTAAGTCGACGGGAACAGCGGTACGTGAGATCGACTGGAGCCGTCTGGCACGAGCCGGTGCGATGATGGGGGCAATGAAGGAACGGAGCGAAGCGATTCGGCGAGGGTTGCGGCGTCCGAAAGATCCCGACGCCGAGAGTCGTCAGGCACTCGCCATCGCTTTGATGGCTCTGGTCGTCCACGGGGACACTCATGCGGTCAAAGATTCCGCAGATAAACCTGCCTGGCAGGAGGTGTGCCTGGAATTACAGGAACACATGTCGAAAGCCGTTGCGGCCATCAAATCTCGCGATGGATCCGCAGTGGATCATTTCCGCATGGGGATGGAAGCCTGCGATAAGTGTCATCAGAAATTCAAGCCGTGATCGTTTGCAGTCACAAGAAGGATGAGATCTGTGGGTAACCGTTCTGACAGCGGTCCGAAGGCACTTTCCGTTTCCCAGAATTCGGGCTGCGGCGGATGCTTCGGCTGGAGCTTCGCGCTCGTTTTCCTGGCGGCCGGGTTGGCCATGACCTGGTTCCTGACACTTCGGCCGCTCTGGGGAATCTATGAGGCGCAAAGCTGGGTTGCTACTCCGTGCGAGATCGTTTCCAGCGGACTGAACCACAACGGGGAAGGGAGTACTAAACTGGAGGTTGTCTACACGTATACCTTCGATGGAGCTTCATATCGCTCCGAACAGTATTGCTTCGTGTCGGCGTCAACCAACACATCAACCGCCTGGAAGAATCAGGTTGTCGCGGATCTACCAGCAGGTAAGGCGTCCACCTGTTTTGTTGACCCGAAAAACCCATCGGTTGCAGTCATTGATCGGGGTTGGGTTCCCGACATGTGGTGGTGTCTGTTCCCGCTCCCCTTCGTGCTCGTGGGAGGCCTTTTCTTCCTGGCAATGATCGGCGTCATTCGAACAGCCCCCACCAACCCGGCCGGTACCTGGCGTCCCCAGACATCTGCTTCAGTAGAGTCCAACGTCGACGATGAAAGAGACGGCGATGCCTACGAATCACCATACCGTCCCAACACAGACAAGAACGATGGCCCAGTCACGTTGAAGCCCGAGGCGACCCCGCTGCAGATGATGATTGGATCTTTGTTCCTGGCACTGTTTGTGAACGGAATCCTGCTGTTTTTCGCGTGGGATCCGATTCAGCAGTTTCGGGGCGGTGGATTTGGAGTTCTGAGTTGGTTCACCGCGCTGTTCATGATTCCCTTTGTCGCTGTCGGCCTGGGACTCATCGGCTTCGTGATCTACTGCTTTCTGAGCCTCTTCAATCCCGTACCAACGCTTGTCGTCAGTTCCGCAGCGATCCCCCTGGGTGAGGAACTTCGCGTGAATTGGACACTCAGCGGCCGAGTCTATTCGATTCGTGAATTTCGAATCACGTTGAAGGGGACTGAGAAGGCGACCTACCGCCGCGGAACAAATACCGTGACTGATAAATCGGTGTTTGCCCTGATTCCGATCTTTGAAACGACGCAATCGTTTGACATGGAAGAAGGCTCGGCAACGGTCACGATCCCGGCAGACTCGATGCATTCTTTCAGTTCGGCCAACAACAAGATTGAATGGACGCTTGAAGTGCGTGGTGAAATCGCGTTGTGGCCAGACGTCGCTGCGGCATTCCCGATCACGGTGCTCCCTCAGACAAAGGGTTCTGCGTGACCGTTGACATAACAGTAGTCCTCTTTGAATTTCCAGGAATAAACCGCTATCTGAACAGACCGCATTTCAACGGACGTATTTGGAACACGAGTGTTCTTTCCAGGACAGGCAAAACTGATGGAGCCGAACGGCAAAGACCTCGCTGAATTCGCGAGCCTCAGTCTTCGATTTCGCATCTTGCCTCTGTCATCGGTGACGACATGGGCAGACGGGATCATTGCGGAGACCGACTGTTCCGCCCCCTGGCTCATTGACCTCGCGATGGCCGACGACGTGGAATCGATCGAGAATGCGCTGAGACTCGTCCCGGGCGAGCCGCACGCCGATCTCGCGATCCGCCTGTTTCTCGCTTTGGTGTGCCGTCAATGGCGTTCTGGTCGTCTGAGCATCGGACATGTCCGCAAGATCGGCTGGTCACTGCATTGCGACTTGGCTCTTCCCAGTCTCGATGGTCAAGCCGACTAGGGTGTGTGTCTCGAAGTCGAGTGTGAGGAACTTGACGCAGGCTGGCGCACTGAGGACGATCTGCGTGCGTCGATTGAACAGAAGCTCGCCCAATACTCCGATCTCGAAGGGAAGCTTCCTGCCTGGAAATGGCAATCGTAATTCTGGTCGACAAATACCTTTCACAGGCACTCAAAAACCGATGGCACTCACGCAGATGCAATTGATACAGTCTCTGGGAGAGGCAATGACCTGGTTCGAGCGCGAGTTGAATTGGGGCGTTCAACCCACGGAACTCAGACACCTGTGTGGACGAATCGGTGAACTCTACGCCGCACTGATTACGAACGGCCAAATGTCGCCTGAAGTAAACCAACGAGGCTATGACGTTGTCGGTGCAGATGGCGAAAGAATCTCAGTGAAAACGACCGCCACCATGGGAGGGAGCGGCCATGTGACATTCAATGTTAATTCATTGGAGTACGTCGATCGCGTGATCGTGCTTCGTGTCAACACCGAGGAAATGCAGATCGAAACTCTTCTGAATGTCCCGATCACTGACGCAATCAACCTCATGACGCCCGACAACGGAGGGAAACGAACAATCTCTCTGAGTCGGCTCGCAAAGAAGCCAACGGCCAGCCGCAGCGCTGCAGTTGCGAAGCAAGTTGAATTCCATGGCCACATCATCCGCGAACTGGAATCCGGCACAATTGAAGTCGAGCATGATGGAAAGATGCTGACCCCCGTGAAACCAGTACTCCGCGAACTTGCTG
>CAIWEX010000880.1 GCA_903911795.1 uncultured Schlesneria sp. | reverse complement strand
TCCCGGCCGGCGCCTCCGCCGACGCCCGCGCCCTCCTCCGCGGCCTCCTCCGCGTCGACCCCGCAGGAAGTTGACGCCTTTATTGCAGACCGCGATGAGCGAGCCTACGAAAAACTGGTTGATCGGTTACTCGCCAGTCGCCACTATGGTGAACGAATGTCGCTGCCGTGGCTCGATGCCGCTCGATATGCCGACAGCAATGGATTCCAGCAGGATGGCGACACGTGGCAATGGATCTGGCGCGACTGGGTTGTAAAGTCGTTGAATGAAGATCTTCCTTTCGACAAATTCACCATCTGGCAACTGGCGGGTGACCTGCTGCCCAATGCGACCGACGAACAGAAGATCGCGAGCGGTTTCAATCGCAATCATCTATTGAACGGCGAAGGGGGAGCAATTGCGGAAGAACAGCGGTTTGTCATCCTGTTCGATCGCATCGATACCACAGCGACGACGTGGCTCGGACTGACAATGGCCTGCGCTCAATGCCACGATCACAAGTACGACCCGATCACCACGCGTGATTATTACGGATTGCTCGACGCGTTCAATCGCGTCCCCGAGAGCGGGACACCGCAGTTCTTTTCCTCACGTATCCGGGTGGCGCCCCCATTTCTGGAATTGCCGAGTGAAGAAAATAAGCTGCAATTTGCGAAGTATGAAGAAGGAATCAAAGGGGCCGACGCCGAATCCGCGCCGATTGCAAATGCGGCTTACGAGGGTTGGCGAACGGGGTTATTTGCCGATGGCAAGCCCGCCGAAGGAAAAGGACTTCCCGAACCGCTCGCGGTCATCCTGCGCAAGCCTGACGGTGAACGTAGCGAGGAAGAAAAGAAGTCGCTGGAAACGGGCCTTCGCAAGCATTTCGATGAAAAGGTCCGTTCAACGCTGGTCGGAAAAATGCCTGTGCTGGGAAAGGCGGACGAGATTCGCAAGCAACTGGCCAATTACAAAGCCGATAAAATGCCGCGGCCGATGATCATGAGCGATGAGCGTCCGCGCGAGACTTCGATTCTGGAACGCGGTGAATACCTGAAACCCAAGGAAAAGGTGACGTTTTCAACGCCAGGCTTCCTGCCGCCGCTCGCTGCCGATGCACCTCGAAACCGCCTTGGTTTTGCACAATGGCTGATGACGCCAGAACACCCGCTAACAGCCCGCGTACAAGTCAACCGGGCGTGGCAGCACTTCTTCGGTGCCGGGATCGTCAAGACGGCCGAAGACTTCGGAGTGCAGAGTGAATACCCGATTCACGGTGCCCTGCTGGATTGGCTTGCCGTCGAATTCCGTGAACGAGGCTGGAGTATGAAATCACTCAACAAGTTGATCGTGATGAGTGCCACGTACCGACAGTCGAGTCGAGTGACGCCCGAGCAACGTACCCGGGATGCAGAGAATCGGCTGTACGGGCGAGCTACTCGATTCCGAATGCCGTCGCTGCTGTTGCGCGACTGGGCTTTGGCGGCGTCAGGACTGCTCGATCCGAAGTCGGGTGGAGTCCCCGTCTACCCCTATCAACCGGATGCCGTCTGGGAAGCACTGGCAATTACCAAGGAACGCGATTTCACCTATCCGCAATCGACTGGAAGCGATCTGTATCGTCGCAGCCTATACACGTTCTGGCGACGAACCGTGATTCCCGCGAACATGTTTGACGCGTCGAATCGACAAACCTGCCGAGTTCGTCTGGGATCCACCAGTACACCATTGCATGCTCTGACGACGTTAAATGATCCGACATGGGTGGAAGCCGCGCGAGTCTTGGCACAGGAAAGCATTAAGACTCAGCCCGATCTGAATGCTCGGCTGACTTACGCATTCCGTCGCGTGGTTGGTCGACCCGTGACAGAGACTGACGTGAAACTTCTGCAGCGAGCCTACGACCGCCAAGCTGCGATTTACCGTGCATCTCCTGAATCCGCCAAGGCGCTGTTGAGCGTTGGTGCATCGAAACGGGATGAATCGGTTGATCTGACGGAACACGCAGCTCTCGCGTCTGTCTGCCTGGCAATCCTGAACTTGGATGAAGCGCTGACTCGCGAATGATCGCCTGCAAGAAGTAGCCGAACTCGTGAGAGTTCGGAGAGGTGTTCGGGAAACCCTGACTTTTCACGAATTCAGCTACTGTTTTTCAACTGGCGTTCTATTCCACGGAAACGCTCTGCGCGCAGCGGACGCCATAAAGCAGTCTCCCCATCTCGCGAGCGAATCTTCATCAGATCGGAATGGCGTTAACACGTCCCGGCGTACTACAATACCCATCAGACTTCGTTGCTCTGTAAACGTGGGAAGTACGATGCGATTGATGGCTCCGCTTCTTTGCTTAATTGGCCTGGTCGTGATGGCAGGTCAGGTGAATGCTGACGATCCGGCGGATGGAGCGTTTTTTGAATCGAAGGTTCGGCCGCTGCTGGTCGCTCGATGTCTGGAATGTCATGGCAGCGAGAAGCCAAAAGCCGAACTGAAGCTGGATTCGCGCGAAGCGATATTGACTGGCGGTGAAAGTGGTCCGGCTGCTGTATCCGGGAAGCCAGCCGAATCGTTGCTGATCGATGTCATTGGGTACCGCAATACAGTTCAGATGCCACCCAAAGCAAAGCTGCCCGAGGCTGAAATTGCCATTCTGACGGACTGGGTTCGGCGAGGTCTTCCCTGGCCAAATTCGAAGCCAACCAGTCCTGCCGTGACGCCAGCCACTGCGTCCGACTTCAGCGACGAACAAAAATCTTTCTGGGCGTTTCAGCAAGTCAACCGACCGCCAGCACCAGCGGTCAAGAACGAGGCCTGGATCCGCTCGCCCGTCGATCGATTTGTTTTGAGTGAACTCGAATCGCGCGGACTTACAGTGGCACCTGAAGCAGGCCGCCGTACGTTGATGCGGCGCGTCACCATCGATCTGACCGGTCTGCTGCCAACACCGGATGAGGTCGCCGAGTTTGTTGCGGATGCGAGTCCAGATGCACTCGAACGTCTGATTGATCGGTTGCTCGCATCACCACGCTATGGCGAACGCTGGGGCCGGCATTGGCTCGATCTGGCTCGCTACGCGGACTCCAATGGACTCGACGAAAACCTCGCCTATGCCAATGCCTTTCGGTACCGGGACTATGTCATCAGGTCGATGCGGGCCGACAAACCCTATGACCGTTTTCTGATCGAACAAATCGCTGGCGACCTGCTGGAGACCTCCACTCAATCAGATGCCGACCGATTCGATCCCCTCATTGCGACCGGGTTTCTCTGCCTGGGTGCGAAGATGCTGGCCGAGGATGATCCGGTCAAGATGCAGATGGATATCATCGATGAACAGGTCGACACGATTGCGCGAGCGGTCATGGGGCTGACGATGGGGTGTGCCCGTTGCCATGACCACAAATACGATCCACTCACGACTGAGGATTACTACGGGCTGGCCGGAGTCTTCAAGAGTACTCAAACGATGGATAACTTTTCCGTCGTCGCACGCTGGCATGAACGTCCGCTTGCCACACCCGAGCAATTGAAGCACCGAGATGAATTGCAGCAATTGGCGACTGCGCAGAAGCAAACGGTGGAAAAAGTCCGGCAGGACGCTATCGAATCAGTCATGTCCGAGGCTCGCAATCACGCGGGAGCATACTTGCTGGCCGCCACACGTGAGTTTCAGCTTGCAGACCAGTTGAAATCGGCAAAGCCGCGAGGTGATGATCCCAACTTTGCAAAGATTGCGGGAGCGATCCTGATTGAAGCGGAAGATTATGCCCGCGGTAACGTCCTGAAAGATCGGGAAACATACGGCAAAGGAATCGGGGTCCTCGTCAATCGGGGCGAAACTCCGAATTTCACCGAGTACGACATTGATGTGGCAAATGCAGCGACTCATCAGCTTGAACTTCGTTTTGCTGCCGCTGGCTCAAGACCCGTAAAGATCTTCATCAACGGGCAGCTTGTGAAGGCCGATGCCGCGGGAAACGTCACGGGCTCGTGGACTCCTGAATCACAGAAGTGGTTTGTCGAAGGTGTTGTGTTGCTGAAGGCGGGACGGAACGTGATTCGCCTGGAACAGCCCGTCTTCTTTCCTCACATCGACAAACTGTTGCTGACTCCGGCCGAGATCCCTGCTGGATCTGCCGCTCAGCCGATTGTTCCCGAGACGATTCCGACAGTCCGGTTGATTCCGTCACTCCAGCAGCAGTGGTCCAAGGGACTTGCAGCTTCGAAAGCGGATCCCAAGTCGATCCTGACAGCTTGGCATCAGTATGTTGCGACGGGGAAATTGACTGTCGACAGTTCGATTGAAAACGGGGTGGCCCGTCTGCTGGTTGATTCACCGTCGAGTTCACTGGCTGAACTGTCGACACGTTATCAGCAGTTGTTTTCTGAGGCTCACCGAGCGTGGGAGGAACTTAAGAAATCCGATGCTGGTAAGGATGCGAAAGCATTACCCGACTCAGTGCTCGAGTCGGCCCGGTTGCTCTTGATCGACCCCAAGGGGCCGATGGCTGTTCCTGCAGATATCGAATCGCATTTCCCTGCGGAGGTAGTGTCTCGGCTGAAAGAGGGGCGCGATGAACTGGCTCGGCGTGAAGCGGCGATTCCCAAATTTCCTGACGTGATGGCGGTCGCCGATTCCAAGCCCGAGAATCTGAAGATTCATTTGCGAGGAAGTCATCTCACACTGGGACGCGAAGTCCCTCGCCAGTTGCCGAAACTGCTCAGCAGCAGGCAACCTCGAGAGCTGTCAGACGGAAGCGGGCGATTACAATTGGCAAAATGGCTGGCCAGCCGTGAGCATCCCCTCACCTCGCGAGTAATGGTCAATCGGGTCTGGCAATGGCACTTCGGACACGGGCTGGTACGCTCGCCCGACAATTTTGGAAAACTGGGCGAACGGCCGTCGCACCCCGCACTGTTGGACTGGCTGGCAAATGAATTCTCCGGGTCAGCGGCCAGCCCCCGCGCCTGGAGTCTGAAAGGATTGCACCGGACTTTGATGTCATCCGCGACCTATCGACAGGGAACCGATTACAACGCGACGGCTGCTCTGGCCGATCCGGAAAATCGGCTGCTCTGGCGATTTCATCGACAACGGATGGATGTTGAGGTCTTGCGAGATTCGTTGCTGGCCATCAGTGGTCAATTGGACGAATCTCCTGGGGGATCGTTGCTTCCTACTGCCAATCGTGCCTACGTCACCAGTACTGCCAACGTCAACCCGGCTGTCTATAACAGTAATCGGCGTTCGGTTTATCTTCCCGTGGTCCGCTCGGCGCTGTTCGAAGTCTTCACGGCCTTCGACTTTGCGGACCCCAGCACGCTGGCCGGTCAACGTGATCAGACGACGGTTGCGCCTCAGGCTTTGTTCATGATGAACAGCCAGTTCGTCTTCGATCAGTCACGCGTGTTGGCCGAGCGATTGCAGAAGCAGGAACAAGGAGATACAGACGGGCGAATTCGCCACCTGTTTAACCTCGCCTATGGACGCGATCCCTCCGAGGCTGAAATAAGTCGCGGTACGGGGTATCTCGAAAAGCTGCGAACGGCGATGACGGCTGTGGGGATTGCAGCCACTGTGATTGAATCAAAAGTCTGGACCAGTTATTGCCGAGCGATCTTGTCGGCCAACGAATTCGTTTACGTGGAATGAACTGATGCCGTGTAATTCCTTCACACCCGTGTTCAATCGCCGCGATTTCCTCAGCACCAGCGCCGCTGGTTTCGGTAGCCTGGCGCTGGCAGGGTTGATGAACGACGAAGTCCGGGCCGATGCCGCGGCCCAGGGACGTGCCAATCCACTCTCCGTGAAGGCCCCCCATTTCGAACCGAAGGCGAAGCGGGTCATTTTTCTATTCATGCACGGTGGGCCATCTCAAGTCGACACCTTCGACTACAAGCCGCTGCTTGAACGCGATCATGGCAAACCGCTGCCGTTTGCCAAGCCTCGAGTCTTCTCCGCTCCAACAGGCAACCTTTTGAAGTCGCCGTTCAAGTTTCAGCAGTATGGAGAATCGGGGACCTGGGTCAGCGAGATCTTTCCGCATGTCGCCCGCCGCGTCGATGACCTGTGCATGATCAATGGAATGCATGGGTCAAATTCCAGGCACGGCGGCGCCTTGCTGGAACTGCATACCGGCAGCGATACGTTCGTGCGACCCAGCATGGGGTCATGGATTACCTATGGACTGGGAACCGAAAATCAGGATCTGCCCGGGTTCATCACCATGTGTCCGACGCTGACTCATGGGGGAGTCAATGCCTACAGTTCAGCGTTCCTGCCGGCAGTCTATTCGGGGACCCCGCTGGGAAACGCCAGCATTCCGTCCGATCAGGCGAAGATCCCGTTCATCGAAAACGCGGAAAAGCAGTCGCGACAATTACAGCGGCTGGAACTGGATCTTCTGCGCGAAATGAATTCGGACCAGCTCGCTTCGACCGGCCCCGACAGTTTGTTGGAGAGCCGGATTGAATCGTTCGAACTGGCGTTTCGGATGCAATCGGCTGCGCCACAGCTTCAGGAGATCAGCGATGAGACCGAAGCGACTCAGAAGTTGTATGGACTGGATCAACCCGCAACCAGAAACTTTGGACGTCAGTGTCTGATGGCACGGCGGTTTATCGAACGCGGCGTTCGTTTCGTGCAGTGTACTCATAGCTACAAATGGGATCAGCATGGCAACTTGAAGGCAGATCATTCCAGGAATGCCATGGAAGTCGATCAGCCGATCGCGGCGTTGCTAATCGACCTGAAATCACGTGGCCTGCTGGAAGATACGCTGATCCTGTGGGGTGGCGAATTTGGTCGAACTCCCGTCGCTCAAGGGGATGATGGTCGGGATCATAATCCACAAGGCTACACGATGTGGCTGGCGGGCGCCGGCGTGAAACAGGGGATCCAATACGGCAAGACCGACGACTATGGTTATTACGCGGTCGAGGATAAGGTTCACCTTCACGACCTGCACGCCACGATGCTGCACCTGCTGGGAATGGATCATCTGAAGCTGACGTACAAGTATGCGGGCCGTGACTTCCGCCTGACAGATGTCCATGGCGAGATCATTCATGGCCTGCTGTCGTAGCGCCGATTGAAGAAACGTGTTAGACTGGTCGCTTGTGAAATTTACTTCGCACAGGCCACGACATGGGACGGGTTTTGCATCCGTCGGTTCCCTAAATTTATTCTGGACAATTTGAACACTTGTCCAACGGCAGAAATATGAACAGCCAACGACTACACCACTTGATTTGCCTCGGAAATCTGATCGTTCTGGGACTGGGCTGCGATCTCTTTGCGGCAGATGCTCCAAACGCATTTCTTGACAAGGTCGCGCCGATTTTTGAACGGCATTGTGTTCGTTGTCATAACGACGAGGAACATAAAGGGGGGCTGTCGCTGACCAGCATCACCGCAGCAAAAAAGGGAGGAGATGCAGGAGCCGTCTGGGTTGCGAAGAAGCCACAGGAGAGTTTGCTGCTTCAGTATGTCGAAGGCGACAAGCCCGAGATGCCAAAGAATGCGCCGGCGCTGTCCCCGCAACAAATTGCCGCCTTGCGGGAGTGGATTCAGGCCGGTGCCGAATGGCCGGAAACAGCCTTGCTGAAGGATCGGCAGTTTGAAGGGCAGACCTGGTGGAGCCTGCAACCACTCACACGCCCGGCATTTGCCGCCGTGCCGAAGGGATCACGATCTCCTGTCGATGTGTTTATTCGAGCCAAGCTCGTTGAGAAACAATTGACGCCATCGGCCGAAGCAGACCGGCGCACGCTGATCCGTCGATTAAGCTTCGATCTGCATGGCCTTCCCCCGGAACCGGAGGAAATCGATGAGTTTGTTTCAGACGCTGATCCGACGGCGTACGAACGACTGGTTGATCGACTGCTGGCGTCACCTCGGTATGGAGAACGCTGGGCTAGACACTGGCTGGATGTGGTCCATTACGGCGACACCCACGGCTATGACAAGGACAAGTTACGCCCCAATGCCTGGCCGTATCGAGACTACGTGGTTCGGTCTCTCAACGAAGATAAGCCGTACGATCGCTTTATCATGGAACAGATCGCGGGGGATGTCCTCTGGCCGGATACCGTTGATGGGATTACGGGGACGGGTTTTATTGCCGCTGGACCATGGGATTTCATTGGACATGCTGAGGTTCCCGAATCGAAAACCGATGGCAAGATCGCCAGAAACCTGGATCGTGACGACATGGTCACGACAACACTGAATACGTTCTGCAGCCTGACTGTGCAGTGTGCCCGCTGTCATAACCACAAGTTTGATCCGGTGACGCAGACGGACTATTACCGCTTGCAGGCAGTGTTCGCCGCACTCGATCGAGCCGACCGAATGTTTGATGCCGATCCGTCTGTCGCGCAGCGCCGTAGCGAACTTCTCGCAGAACAAAAGCGACTGAAGGCGGAAGAACAACGGCTCGCCGCCGAAGTGACGCGGCTTTGCGGGGCAGAACTAAAAGACCTCGATCAGCGGATTGCATCGGCAACTCAGGCTGCCTCCGGTCAGCGGCGACCTGAGTACGGGTATCACAGTGGAATTGAACCGGTCGCAGACAAAGTCAAATGGGTTCAGGTGGATCTCGGCCGTGCGGTACCCATTCAAAAGGTCGGCTTCGTCGGATGTTGGGACGATTTCAACGGGATCGGTGCCGGCTTCGGATTTCCGGTACGGTTCAAAATTGAAGCTTCTAACGATGCCAGCTTTGCTTCAGGAGTCCTTCCGCTGGTTGATCGGACAGGTGCAGATAGTCCGAATCCCGGAACAGCGTTACAGCAGATCGATGTCCGTGATATCAACGCACGATACGTTCGATTTACTGCTACAAAACTGGCACCTCGCCAGAACGACTTTATCTTCGCTCTGGCTGAGTTGATTGTATCTGATGCCGAAGGAAAGAATGTCGCGCTGGGGGCCGCAGTGTCGGCTGCTGATTCGATTGAAGCACCGATCCGCTGGGCAAAAAAGAATCTGGTGGATGGTATCTTCACGGGACAGACGGCCGACGATGCTGCCAAACTGCGAGAACAGCGGGCGGCGTTGATTGAAAAACTTGTTCCCCTTTCCGTCCGCGACGAATCACGCAAGGCCGAGGCCGCGATGGGCGAAGTCACAAAGCGATTGTCAGCCCTCCCTGCTCCTCAGACGATCTATGCGGGAATGGTCTATTCAGGCGGTGGAGCCTTCACAGGGACAGGCGCGGCTGGGGGTAAGCCGCGTCCGATCCACATCCTCAAACGAGGCGATGTCAATTCGCTCGCTGAGGAAGTCGGACCGGGATTTGTTGCATTGCGATCCGGTGAGACGGGGCTGTTTACTCTCCCCGCAGATCATTCGGAAGGGAGTCGACGGATTGCCCTGGCGAAGTGGATTGTCGATGATGCTCATCCACTCACCTGGCGATCGATTGCCAACCGTATCTGGCAACATCATCTGGGGCGAGGGATCGTTGATTCGCCGAATGATTTCGGCCGGATGGGCCAATTGCCAACGCACCCCGAGTTGCTCGACTGGCTGGCCTGCGAGATTCGTCAGGCCAAACCGACAGGTCCTTCACGATCCTTGAAACAATTGCATCGCCTGATTGTGACAAGTGCCACCTATCGGCAATCGTCGGCAAGTGATCCAGACGCCGTCGGCAACGCTCAATCCGTCGATTCCAGCAACACGCTCTATTGGCGAGCCAACCGCCGCAAGCTGGATGCGGAAGCACTGCGAGACAGCATGCTGTTCGTTGCGGGCAAACTCGACGACCGGATGGGGGGCCCCGCATTCCAGGATTTCGTGATCGAGAAGCCCGAGCATTCACCTCACTACGAGTACCAGTTACATAATGCGGAAGATCCTCGGTCCCATCGACGTTCTGTTTATCGATTTCTGGTGCGATCGCAGACTCAGCCTTTCATGACGACGCTCGACTGTGCGGATCCATCCATGATCGTCGATAAGCGCAATGAGACGGTTACGGCATTGCAAGCATTGGCGCTGCTGAACAATAAATTGGTACTGTCGATGTCGAATCACATGGCCAGCCGCGTGAGCAAGTCTTCGCCCAATGAACAGTCCCGAATTCATGAGGCGTTTCGCCGGGCCCTGGGACGTGTTCCGACGTACGAAGAATCTCAGGTCCTTGTGGAATATGCGAGAATTCATGGCTTGATTCAGGCATGTCGAGTCCTCATGAACCTCAACGAGTTTGCATTTGTGGACTGAACGGATTTGTGTTTGCAGTAGCGTTCGACACGTCCGATCCTCGAACGATCACATACCAGTTTCCTTTGATCATTTCATGGCCATGAGCTGTCTGTTGATCGTGATGGCAATTTAATTGCCTTTGCGGAATCTAGTTTGCGTCTGGTATGATTTACCAGATGAATACGTTGTTGGTGGTTACGTGATTGTCATCATGCTCGATCACAACTGATTGAATCGCGGACGCGAAGTCGGTTTGCGCTCGATAAAGATTAGTTGTTTTGATTCACGGCACGTGCTCTTGAATCGTTTTTTGAGGACTTCAGCCGAACCAGTGACGCCACACTCAATCTCACAGTACAAAATGCCGATTGCATTTTGGGACTCAATGGAGAGGGTGAGGTTATTGTTGTTCGATAAAGCCTTGGAATGACCACATTCAAGAACATTGGGTTGGGATGGAGGACGCCTGTGATGGACACTGAACAACAACTGGCTGGAGTCGAGGCCTCGTCGACATCTGTGACCGGTCGGACTTCCGCCGCGAGTTCGGATCGGATTGTCGGACAGTCTGCCGGGATGCGTGATGTCATGACTGCAATTGACCGTGTCGCCTCGCAGGATTCCGCCGTGCTGATCGTCGGTGAGCCTGGCACAGGAAGATCGCTGGTTGCCAGAGCAATTCATAGCCAGAGTCCTCGGAATCAAATGCCATTTCTGGCGGTTGATTGCGCGCGGGCCGGATCGGTTGAGGAACTCGATGGTCAGGCGCAGGATCAGGGACATTCCGACCAGTCTGCCAGCGCGTTTTACAAGGTCAGTGGTGGCACGGTGTTCCTGGATGGTATCGGTTCCATCGGATCAGCGGGGCAGGTGAAAGTGCTGCGTCTGATTCAAGACAAAGGACACGATCGAAGTGGACATGATCGAAGTGGCCAGGGCGGTCGCAACGTCAATGTCCGGATCATCGCTTCGGCAGATCGTGATCTGAAGCAGGCGGGCTATTTCCCACAAGAACTGTTGGAGCGGTTTGAAGGGGCAACGATCCAGCTGTTGCCATTACGAGAACGTCCAGAAGACATCCCGGCATTGGCAGAGCACTTTGTGGCATTGTTCAACCGAGAACTCGGGAAGAATGTTCAGAAGATCTCTCCGGAAGCAATGCAGCTCTTGCAGCAGCATCGCTGGCCAGGAAATGTGCGTGAGTTCCAGTCAACGGTTCGTAGCGCCATGATTCAGGCCTCTGGTACCGAATTGACAACCAGTTGCCTTCCACAATCGTTACGCGACTCTGTACCACCCTCTTCGAATGTACTGTCTACGAATACGCATCCCTCTTCGAATGCTGCCGGCCCAGTTTCCGGCACCCCGACGCTTGGAGAAGATGGCTTCAGGTTCGACAAACTTCAGGATTTTGTCAGGTCGATGCTGGCGGATGGCAAAAGCGATGTTTATCGCAGCGTCATTCACGAGATTGACCGACATGTGTTGTTTGAAACGATGAAACACTTCCGCGGAAATCAATTACAAGCCGCAGAACGCCTGGGGATTTCCCGAATGACTCTGCGAGCCAAACTGCGATCACTCGGAATGCTTCCGACGCGATCAAAAGATTGACCGGCGACAATTAAGTTCTCACGGAGGCACAGAGCCACGGAGAATGACTAATCACTCGCTGTGGTCGATTCTCGTGATGCGCTCCTTCAGTGATCGACGATCACAGTCTCTGTTTCATTCTCCTGTATCTCCGTGCCTCTGCGGCTCCGTGAGATAAACTGTCTGGAGAACGGAGTGCCATCCAACGCGGGTAACGATTTCAGGGTGGCCCGTGCCAGATAGTCGTGGTTCGCTCCGCGAACCAACGCTTCTTCGTTGACAAGACGTCTGACGACCATGCGGCTGGGTCTGACCAACGGGAAGGCCCCGAACCGGAGGGCACGCTCAAACCTTCAGGGCCATCCGCTTCGCTCCTGACCCTGCCACCCCGCCGAATAAACTCACAGCCTATCCGCGAACCAACGCCGCATTTTCTTATGGCAACTCAAATATTCGCCTGGCCCTCAAGACAACATAGTGTCCTGATCCAGTCCTGTCCCTTAGATTTACCTTGGTCTTTGTTCTTCATTGTTGTTCTTCGAAAGTCTTTCCCAAAGCAAAGGGTCGAAGCATTCAGCACACCCGTCGAGACGGACAAGATTGTCCGTCCTACGTGAATTCTGAAAACTCGCACGAGTTTTCATTGACTGTCGATGCATAGCGTGGCAATATGTTGCTAGGCGATGTATGTGGCCTGGATTTCTTGAAGGGGTGAGTCAACGAAATGGATGCGATCAATCCCGAATTGCTG
>CAIWEX010000879.1 GCA_903911795.1 uncultured Schlesneria sp. | reverse complement strand
CCTGCAACAGACGCTGAGCAAATTCGGCGTCCCGGATCGGGAACAGAAAGAAATCTTCGCCATCGTTGATTCCACGCGTGGTGACATCGTGATGGCGGAACTCTGTTAGCCAATCCGACTGTGCTTTGCGTCGATGACGTTGTCCTCGCCGAAGCGGTGAAATCACCCACGGGGATGGCAGCGCTCGTGAATCGTCTTGAGGCGACTGTGTTCGACCTGAGTATAGATCTGCGTCGTCCGGATGCTGGCGTGGCCAAGCAGTTCCTGCAGGGCTCGGATTTCTGCACCGCGAGCCAGCATGTGCGTTGCAAAGCTGTGCCGTAACGTATGCGGACTGATTTCGCTGCTGCCGCCGATCCTGGCGGCATATCGTTTGACGAGTTTCCAGACAGTAATTCTGCTGAGCGTTTTCCCGCCACGCGAGACCAGCAGTGGTGAAGACTGTTCGCTTTCGCGTGCCAACAGGGGACGCTCATGCGCCAAGTACGCTTCCACCGCCGCACGGGCGACGGGGTTAAGCGACACCATTCGCTCTTTGTTTCCCTTACCGTGACATCGACAATAGCTTTCTTCCAGACGGATGTCCCGGAGCGTGATAGCACAGACCTCCGAGGCTCGGCATCCGGTCGCATACATCAGCGCCAATAAGGCTCGATCTCGTAGCGGATATCGGTCCTGACGCGTCGGGGCGGCGATCAGTTCATCGACTTTTTCGGGGCTCAGAACTTTTGGAAGATGCTGCCAGAGCTTGGGGGAATTGACCAGTTCCACAATGCTCTCGGGAATGACTCCTTCAAGCACGAGGTATCGAAAAAACATCTTGATCGAAACCAGGTGCCGTGCCACGGAGGTGGCGGCGTAGTTGCGATCGCGCAGAAATTCCAGGTAATCGGTAAAAAGCGACAGTTCGACCTGCTGGATGCGGGCCGGACCGTGAGTCCGATACCACTCGGAAAACTGCGTCAGATCGCGCTGATAGGCAATGACGGTGTTGTCGCTCAGGCCGCATTCCGCTCGCAGGTAATTCATAAACCCCGCGAGATGCACGCCCGGATCAGCGGGACGTTCGCCCACGGTTGCGGCAGGGCCAGCAGGGCGTTTACGCGGCGGCATACAGCGATCCTTGTCTGGTACGAAGCTTCCCAACAAGGTGGTATCGGCGGATGTTTCGCCAAACCTTGAAGGCTTGTGCCAACATTTCAAGAATGAGATTTTTTCATCGTGTGATGATCAAGCTTTTTCGCATGTTTTGGCGCGGGGTTGAGGGGAATTATTTTGGCGACTTGGCAAAGTGCTGTTCGATGGCCGTCAAAAGTGGATTAATCGTGTACTTCTGAATATTGTGCGGGGGTTTCCAGGCCCGCCATTCGTGACCACCGTGCTCAGTCACCTGAATCTGGTCGACACGATCGATCCAGCCCAGGAAGATCACCAGAGTCTTTTCGACCCGTTCTGAACCGAAGCGAGGTTCGATCGGGTAGTACATTTCTTCGAAGCGGAATTCAGGGTCAAGGGTCACCTGGTCGATCGCAACGCCGGTTTCTTCCCACATTTCGCGTAGGGCACACTGGATTTCGGATTCACCCGATTCGATATGGCCTTTCGGCAAGTCGAAACGGTGCGAATGTTTCATCAACAGGAACGATAATTCAGGAATCCTGCGAAACAACAGCACTCCGCACGACTTGACCTGACGCATTCTGGGCCTTTCCTCTGTCTCTTCAAAATGGCCTCTGTCGGCTCGGCCCATGAATATTGGGGGCAATCCCTCGTCCAATGGCCTCCCGGCGGGTCTGCCAGGAATGTCGAGACGCATCAGGCACTACAGTTACCCGCATCGCCACGGTATTGCAACAAAGCCAACAAACCGATTGTCCTCGTTTTCTATTTGGAACACCTGTTGAATCACCCCTGCGGCGTCGGTACCATCATCGTAATGGTAATCGTGAATATGTTTTGGTGCGAGCAGCGAGTTTTCTGGAGCGTTTTAATGACAGTTGACGATCTTCGCCCCGGTTTCGGCGTTCGAAACTCGCTGCGTTTCGCGTGTTTGACGCTCCTGACACTGACGCTTTCAATCGCACCTCAACTCGGATTCAGCGCTGACGCCCCTGTGCGTACGCCGGCCGGCAACATTGTGATTGTTCCCTCCGTCGTCAAATTGACGGACGTTCGCCAGCCACAGTCCGTTCTGGTCATGGGACGGACCGCCGATGGGTTTGCTCTCGATCTGACGGATCAGGCGGTCATGAAATCCGTTGACGCATCGATTGCGGTTGTTGAAGCGGGGTGGGTCCGGCCGTTGAAAACGGGTGAGACGAAAATCACAGTTCAATCAAACGGTCAGAATCTCGAAATTCCTGTTTCGGTGGTTCTACCACCTTTAGAACGTCCTTACAGCTTTCGTCACGAAGTGATGCCCGTCCTTTCCAAGGGTGGGTGCAACATGGGAGCCTGCCATGGGTATTCGCTCGGCAAGGGGGGATTCGTCCTTTCGCTGCGTGGGGCGAATGCCGACCAGGACTACCAGGCGATCTTCAGCGACGCCCAATCTCGACGTCTGAACCATGTTGATCCATCGGGTAGTCTGCTGGTCCGCAAACCGGTCGGCGACGTGCCTCACCGAGGTGGAACACGGTTTTCCCGCGACAGTCGCCTCAACGAAATCCTCGTCAAGTGGATCGAGCAGGGGGCGCAACTCGACCCGGACCAGAAGGTGGAAGTCGAACGAGTCACGATTTCTCCGGAACGATTCGTGATGGAACCGGGGATGAAGCATCGTCTGCAGCTGATCGCTCATTACACCGATGGCTCGACACGAGACGTGACCCGGATGGGAATCTTCACGGTCAATACCGAGGGAGTTGCCGAAGTGACCGAGGGGGGCCTGGTGACTGCGCGCGAATACGGCGAATCGGCCGTGGTCGCACGGTACGAACGTAAATTCGCGGCGTCTCGCCTGATCGTTCTCAAGCAGAACCCTGGATTTCAGCCGACACCGATTCCCACCGACCATTTCATCGACCGACACGTCATCACAAAACTGAATGATCTGAAAGTGACTCCCTCGGACGTTGCCGGAGACGAAGAGTTCCTGCGGCGCATTCATCTGGATCTGATCGGTCTCCAACCGACTCCTGAAGAGGTCCGGAAATTCGTTGCCGACACAAATCCCGCGAAACGAGTGGCCGAAATCGATCTCCTTTTCGCCCGGCCTGAGTTTGTCGATCACTGGTCCTTGAAATGGGGTGACTTATTCCAGAACTCACGCGTGCGATTGAGTGAGCCGGCCGTCTACAGTTTTCGGGAGTGGCTGCGCAGCGCCATCGCGTCAAATTTGCCGATGGATGAGTTTGCTCGACAACTGCTGGCGAGTCGAGGTGGAGCCAGCGATGATCCGGCCAGTGCCTATTTCACAATCAGCAAGGACACGAACGATACGGTCGAGCGAGTGGCCCAGGTCTTCTGCGGAGTTCGGATGCTGTGTGCCCGCTGTCATCCGCATCCGATGGAAAACTGGACTCAGGCTGACTACTACGGCATGCACACGTTCTTCAATCAGGTCTCGGCCAAGGCAGACACTCGGCTGAACGGCGTTCCCAATGCCCGTTCCGTGGTATTGCAACTCGGTTCGGGCTTCTCAACGAACCCACGAACCGGCCAGGCTCAGCCACCCCGATATCTGGGAGGGGGCGAGCCGACTCTGCCGGTCGAAATAGACCGTCGCCCTGATTTTGCAAAGTGGCTGACAGCCAAAGACAACCCTCACTTTGCTCGTAGTCTTTCCAACCGCGTCTGGAGCTACTTCTTCAGTCGCGGAATCATTGATCCGGTTGACGACCTGAGGACCACCAATCCTCCCATCAACCCAGAACTGCTTGAGGCTTTGACGAAGGATTTCGTTGACCACGGATTTGATCTCAGACACCTGATGCGAACGATTGTGACATCAAAGACTTATCAGCGCAGCAGTGCACCCAATGAATCGAACCGGATCGACACGATGAACTTCTCGCGTTCGATTCCACGTCGAGTCCCCGCCGAGGCTCTGCTGGATTCGCTCGTTCAGTCAACGGGTGTTCGAGAGAACTTTGGAGGAGCACCTGGTGGGTTCAATGCGGCTCAATTGCCCGATGCGGAAATCACCAGCGAATTCCTGTCGCTGTTTGGCAAGCCGCAGCGGATGGAAGCATGTGAGTGCGAACGGGATAGCGAATCGAACATGCTGCAGGCACTGCATCTGATCAATGGAAACTCGATTTTGCGCCGGGTGACCGATGGCAATGGCCGTGTCGCCCAAATGCTGAAACAGCATGCGGCAAACGAACCGTTGATCGAGGATTTGTATTTGTGGTCGGTCGCACGTCGTCCAACGCCGCAAGAGGTTCAAGTGGCCAACAAGCATTTCGAAGTCTATGGAATGGATCGAACGGCCGCTGCACAAGATCTGATGTGGGCACTATTTAACAGCCGGGACTTTTTGCTCGTGCATTAGTCGGAGGGGCGGCATGAATGCCGAGTACCCGTTTCTCGGGGGTGCCACCCAATGCGAGTAACGATATTTTGGGCCGAGGAAACACCGGTAGCCGAACTCGTGAGAGCTCGGAATTGGTTGAAAACTCCTGAATTCTCACGAATTCAGCTACGAATATCGTTACCCGCGTTGGGTGCCACTTCTATGAAAAACTGTTGCTCGTCAAGTGACAAAATTGAAAAAACTACGGAGTTTGAGTGTTCACTTCACGATCCTGGTGTGGGGATCACAGGGTTGTGAGTGTGCTGGGCACGGTCCGTTAAGAGATTCGCTGTACAACTCGTCTGTCCATCCAATCATGCTCTGGTTGATTGACTGTTGGTGGTCACCGCGGGAATCCCATTCTTCTATCCGAGCGTTCGCCACAACGGCGTTGCCCATGTGGGTAATTCGAGAGTGTGAGAGCTGCCCCATCTGGCAACGAGATTCGAACTCCGCGTCCTATCCCAAGTGGCACTCGAGCTTGCCCTCACAGCGCGGGTCCGCGTGATCGCCTCCAGTCATCAATGTCGAACATGAGCTTTCTTCCTTTCAAGTGGTTTCGCTGAGTCCCCGTTCGCCTCGCCGTCGCATCGGCCTTCACCCCGTCAAGGACGATCGACGGCGAGGTGAACGGGGACGATCCTCGTTTGCTGAGCCTGAGTGGAGGTCAGCAGGCCTGAGCCATCGCTGTCTGACTCGCCGACTGTTCCTGTTGCTTTTGTTTCACCTTGGTCACCATCTCATGAAACAACTTTCTCAGCCAGCGATTCGCGATCGCCGCCGAGGCCACGTTCGCTCCTTTCGTCACTCGCAACTTCGTGTGGAGTTCCTTCCATCGCGGATGGTGACGAGGCAGACGCTTCGCCAGTTGCATTAACAGCGCCCGCAAGATGTCGTTGCCAGAATCAATCAGGCCCGCATCTGACTGACGTCCCCCACTGGAGGCATTACACGGCGAAACACCGCAATATTTCGACAACTGTTTCCCCGTGCGAAATCGGTCGAATCGCCCGATCACCGCTCGCATCGTCACCGCGGTCACTGTGCCAACACCTGGTTGTTCCTTGAGCAGCGCCACCACGGGATCGTTCTCAGTCACCTGCTCCAGTCGCTGATCAACACTCTTCACATCCTCTTCTGACTGCTCCAGCCGACGCAATTCCTGATCCAGGACCCAGCGCGTTTGTTCACCCAGCTTAACGGACTTGATCCACTCCATCCACGGCTTCGACCAGGTGGACATCTCGCTGGAACAATTCACACGGTCTTCCCGCAGCAGTGACAGAATCCGCAACTTGATATCTTTCCTCTGCGCGACGACGCCAGCTCGAAAACGGATCAAACGACGCAACTGACGTGTCGTTTCATCTGCCAGCCAGACCTCCGGAAGGTAACCCACCCGCAGCAGGTTCGCCAAATGCCACGCGTCTGTATGGTCCGTCTTGTCGGGGCCCTGCTTCATTCGGTTCACACCGCTCGGATGAGCCATCCGAACTGTCCACTCTGTCATGTCTGACAACGCCGTCGCGAAATCCGCCGCTCCACAGCACGCTTCAATCGCGACCGCACGAACTAGACCACCGTTCACACGCACTAAATCCACCACCGCCGAAGGACTGTTCGCAACGCTCCGATTCACCAACGTCTGGCCTTCCGCATCCATGACGCAGACTCGGATCGTCTCACTGTGATAGTCCAAACCAACGTACACCGGTACAATCTCCATCGCTGTTGCTCCTGATCTGGGTTATGACTTCGAACATCAATACTTTGATCTTGAGCAACAGTTTTTTCATCCCCATCTGGCGATCGCCCTGGATCGCCAGTGCCAATGTGCTCCCGAAAGAGTCCGACGTCGGGTGGGGCGACATCAGACTTGGTCAATCAGCTATCGGGATTCAAAAAAGTCCCACGAGAGACCGTGAATTGTCGGTAGGTCAGAGTCAACACTCTTGGCATCGGAAGCGTACCAGCGTGCACTCGACCATTTCCAATCAACTGCGTTTCGGCACAGCCCACGCCGGACCGGGTTCTCGTGGATGTAGTCGAT
>CAIWEX010000878.1 GCA_903911795.1 uncultured Schlesneria sp. | reverse complement strand
CCCCTCGAGAAGCACGATTTCTTCAATCGTTCTGCCCTCCATCGTTCTGCCCCACTGAATTTGATTTGGGTGTAACTGGCCACCCTGCTGCTTACCAATTTATTGGCGAGTAGACGTATTTACGTCGCCGTAAATGGCAATGCAGGGCGACCCGTTCCGAACTCGCAATTTGCGGTCGATCTCGCAATCTGGAACGGAACTCAAGCCATCTGGCTCGATGAGGAACGTGATTTTCGTGTCTCTCCACGTAGAGGCAATTGCCTGTATCGCCGGGATCAGCGTGACCGGCGTCAAAAACTCTTTTTTAAAATAGCCCCTTTTTCTTTCGAATTCTTGTCCGATTGCAGATTCGTTCCGGATAAGCGGGGAGCATGGCATTTTGCCGCTGCGTGTCATGATCCACGCCAATCGATCAGAGGTCTGTTTTAGAAGGTCGTTGCGCTATGTTCTTCCATTGGCTGCAGAATCTGATCCTGAAAACGTCACCTCAGGCACGTCGAGTCCGCAACCTGCGGCGACGCAAATCGCCGAGTCAGATGAACACTTCGGCTTATATTGAAATGCTGGAACCGCGCAGAATGCTGACGATGGCAGCTCCGATCACGATCGCTGCCGGGACGACTGTGATGGATCTTCAAGTGGCCGATTTCAATGGTGACGGGAAATCCGACGTCGTCGAACTCACGAGGGGCATCCCCAATAATATCACGGTCCAATTAGGAAATGGAGACGGCACGTTTCAGGCAGGGATTTCTTCGGTGGCTCCCGCTTCGGTTGAAATTACCGTTGGCGACTACAACCACGATGGCAAGATGGACGTTGCGACAAATAACGTCTTTTCGATCGGCGTGATGCTTGGAAACGGTGACGGCACTTTTCAGACCGCCGTCGTTTACCCTGTCGGTGCGAATGCCGCAGATCTCAAATCAGCCGACCTGAACCATGACGGGTTTACCGACCTCGTTACTTCCAGCGGGGGTTATGGCGGCACGTCACAGGTTCTGTTGAACGATGGAACAGGGGTCTTTCCGACAACGAAAAATGTCTCCATCCCGGCACTGGGCCAACACGTCGAAGTCGGTGACCTCAACAATGACGGTAACCTCGATCTCCTCGAAATCGGGATCGGTTCCACGGGCTTCTTCCTGGGGCAAGGGGACGGGACATACAAATACAATGGGGAAATCGCATCCACCTTCGGCACCGATGCGATCATTGCGGACTTCAACAATGACGGGAAAACAGACATCGCCATTAGTAATAGTGGCGCGACGCTGGGTAGTGGAAAGCTCGAAATCTACCTGGGTGATGGTACAGGAACGTTTATCACTCCGACCAGCTTTGTGTCGACAACCGGTTCTCCGACGGCTGCGGCAGACTTCAATGGCGATGGCAAAACGGACATTCTGACAAACATGGGTCAGGTCGCATTTGGGCGCGGCGACGGAACATTTTATGATCCAGCAAACTACACGGTCGGTGGCTCCAGGATGGTCGTGGTGGATCTGAATGGCGACGGTAGTCCAGATATCGTTTCAACGAATGGCGCCAATCTGATCGGCGCGCAAGTGTCGCTGAACGCACAAAACGATGCTACCGTACTTGCCGGTGCCGTAGCGCTGCGTATCACCGCTCCTGAAGTGGTTTCGGCGGGGGCTTCTTTCCCTGTCACGGTCACCGTCGTTGATGCCGACGGAAATGTCGTGCCTGGATTCATTGGGACAGTCGGGGTGAGTGGCATGGCCGGGACACAAGCGGTGTCTTATACCTTCACTGCTGCCGATGCCGGAACTCGCACAATCTCGACGGCCACGACACTGTTTGCATCTGGACAGCAAACCGTAACGGTGACCTCGCCATTCTTGCCGAATGCAACAGCCATCGTGACAGTAACACCCGCCGCAGTGGCGAAATTCTCGGTGACAGCACAAGCCTCTACGGTTGCTGGTCAACCCGCGACAATCACCGTCACAACCACGGACGCCTATGGGAATCCGTCCACCGGGTACGTCGGAACAATACATTTCTCCAGCAGTGATGTTCAGGCGGGACTGCCAGCCGACTATACGTTCACAGCAGAAGACGAGGGTGTCCACACCTTCACTGCGATCCTGAAAACCGCTGGACCGCAAACCGTAAAGGTTACAGACACAGCGAATTCTTCTCTGAACGGTCAATCGACACCGGTCAATGTCGTCGCGTCGGTTGCGACAACACTCAGCCTGTCTGGTGGGGGTGGCTATATCGGCTCGGCCAATCCAGTCACTGTGACGGCTCGTGACCAATACGGTAATGTAGCGTCCGGCTACGCTGGAACAGTTCATCTGGCCAGTTCTGATGCCAACACAACAGTCTCGGCCGACAGTACGCTGGTCAATGGTGTTGGCACGTTTACGGCGAAATCCGTCACGCTCGGTGCACGAACCCTCACGGCCACCGACACCTCCGATGGCTCGCTGCAAGGAAGCGAAAGTATATTCGTCACTCCAGGCTGGGCCGTACGCTTTACGGCGACCCCACTGGCGGCAACCGTGGCCGGACAACCCCAGTCGACGACCATTACCGCGTATGACGCCTATGGCAATGTTTCCACCGTGTTTACAGGAACCGTAGTCGTCTCTGGAACTGATCCGCAAGCATCCAGTACCTACACCTTTACTGCCGCAGACGCTGGTGTTCACACGATCTCGGTTGTCTTGAAAACGGCGGGGTCACAAACCGTCACCATCAGTGACTCACAGAATGCCGGTGTTTTCACGACGCAAACAGGTATTCAGGTCACTGCCGCGGCAGCAGCAGCAATGTCGACGACACAACTCCATGGAACGACCGCTGGTGTCGCACAATCTTTCACGGTGACCGTCAGGGATGCCTATGGCAATATCGCAACGGGATACCGTGGCACGACGACCTTCGCCAGCAGCGATGCTCAAGCGGTCTTGCCAGCCGCATACACCTTCACCGCACTTGACGGTGGAACTCATACTTTCTCGATGACATTCCGCACATCGGGTGGCCAGTCCTTTACAGTCAATGATGCGGCCACACTGGCCTTCAACAATCTGCAGACTGACATTCCGATCGTTGCGAGTACTGCTGTTGGCCTGAGCAGTCGTGCCCCTGCCAACGTGACGGCTGGTGTTCCATTCAGCATGACGGTTTATGCCGTCGACGCCTTTGGGAACCAGGTGACAGGTTATGTCGGAACGATCCACTTCACCGGACCTTCGGGTTCCGGCAATCTGCTGCCTGCGGATTACACATTCACGTCAGCGGACAAGGGAAGCCATGTCTTCACGGTCACACTCGCTTCGACCGGAACACAAACAATCGGGTTCGCCGACAAGTTGACGGGATCGATCAAAGGGAGCACCAGCGTGAAGGTTGTGGCAGCAACGACATCGGGTGGCGGAGGAGGTGGCGGCGGCGGGACTTCCACTGGCGGAGGAAGTGGTGGAGGTGGGAAGAAGGTCGTCGTGTAATACGGGCTCGCGGTAATCGTTCGCGGAGATGTCGACTCGCGCCGGTCACAATTTCCAACTCGCGACACAGGAAGGGATTTCAGCCCGTAGCGATCGACGCTACGGGCTCATCGCCTTGTGGTTTTAAGCATTCATTCGGGTGCGGCAGTGTAAATCGCCAAGCAAATGAGACCGGCTTTCCAGCTTTCATCGGTCACCGAACCCGATTGCTTTTCGTTTTCAGAGTAAATTTCAGCTTTTGCGATCTGACTTTGGTTTCCGTACACGGCTGTGGAATTAAGGCGATGGGAAAATCGCGCACTCTGGCAATTCGCTCTGAAGCACGTTTCGACCTTCGGGT
>CAIWEX010000877.1 GCA_903911795.1 uncultured Schlesneria sp. | reverse complement strand
GTCCCGGTAGGGGGATGGATTTGCTGTTGACGGCAATTTTTTCTTCAAGTGGCAGACGACAACTGTCAATTGGAACGAATAATCCCCGCCAATCGTGGCGGGGATGCGGGGACGTTACTATGCGGGCACCAGAATCTTCCTCGTGCTCGCATCGGCATAGGTGAGTCCAGTGCCCCAACCGAGTGCACGTCGGCACGCTTCGATTGTCGTTCCGGTCGTTGCCACGTTGTCGATGAAGTACAGAGTCATTATGTTCATTGGGCCAGTGGAGCGAACAATTGCATGCTCGTCGGTGGTCAGGCCTAGAAGCCCTCGCCTCCTCCGGTCGCATGAAGATTCAACGGGCTTCATTCGGCGAACCGCGTTCTTGACTCGTGCGCCATGGACGCGGGCGGCGATTGCGTTGGCTAGGGCAAGGTTGGCGACAACTGAGCCATCGCTTGCGGGAACTGGTACGAGCCAGCATGGACCGTCGATGAGCGCCGCCATTACTGGCGCCGCGAACTTAATTGCTTCATCGGTCGGAATTTTCAAGTCCTGCGCAATGCAGCGGACCTGGATTTCCTCTGGACTCGGGGTGCGACAACCGGCACCGATGTATTTAAATGCGTATTTGTCACGCAGTGCTGACGTGGGCATGGATTCTCCTGGTTGAATTTTGGAAAAGGACGAATGGCGGATCACAAACGTGAACTGCCTCCAGGAAGGATTATACCGCCCGAGCGAGCGAGATCGGAAGGGAGTTGGATTTGCCGTCGGCGGCAAGTTTTCGGGCAAATGAACTGGGTCAGTCGAGCAAGCGGACGATCTCTCCTTTCCGACCGGTCTTCCACGGCAGGGTGAAAATGTCGCCGTGAGCGCGGAGTGTCGCCGCGTCGGTGAAGAGGAAAAGCCCATGGCCACTATTCAATTGGGAACAGGCGTCAATGAGCGAGTCCACACGTCCTGCAGAAGTGGTGACGGTGAGCACCCGGAAGCGCTTGAAGCCGAACTTCGTCCGATGGATCCCTTGATTCCAGGTTGCCTCATACGCAAGGAGCTTTCGATGGAAGGATGTCTGGGCGAGATTCTTCCTAACAACCGGCATGGTTCCCCGGTCAGCTTCGAGGAAGAACATAGCCGGGGCTCGGTCTGGGGATTCTTCGTCCTTTTCCAGGCCAAAGACCTGATCCGGGATTATTCCGAGTTTGACCCGGCCATTAACCTTTACCTTCCATTTGAACGGATGCGGTCGTGGGGCGGCTCCTGAGAGCGGAACTTCATCTCCTGCAAGGAGATGCATGCCTTCCATCTTTCGGCACCCGAGCTCAAGGGCCACCATGATGTCGGAAACCAGGAGGGCGTGTTCGAGGAATAGCCGGCCGACCTTGCGATTCTTTTCACCCCAGCGAAGACCCCGAGGGGAATTGCTGTGGTCTGCCTTTACGATCCTGACACCCTTGTTTCCCAAACCGTAAACGATCTCTCGGGAGCCGCCCTGGTGGTAGTAGTCGATCTGAGCCCGGGGGCGTTCCAAGAACCCGTGGTGGTAGAGCAATTGGAGGCGCCGCAAGACTGGCTGTGCGCCGGAGTCCAGAAGCGCAACGATCTGGGAGGAACGCAAAAAGCGATACCGCTGCAACAGTCGTATTATTTCTCGATCACGCTCCGTCAGCTGTATGGGGGTAACTGACGAGACACGTTTGAAGCGGGGAAGGCGGGGGAATTTCATCCCGCCACTGTATCAAAGCCGGGGAATCGGAGGAGGCGTCAGGGTTTGCGCTTGGGGGCAAGCTTTGGGACGTCCTTTATCGTTCGGCGAAAGAGTCCGGAGAAATCGACTTCCAGAATCCCCAATGCCGTTGTTTGTCAAACAATCATTTGGCTAACCCACCTTTGGCGGCGCTTTCCGCGCGCCGCAACACATCGGAAAGTTCAACGTCAAGAGGGCCGCACATCCGCAGCAAAGTGTCGAGCGAGGGGTTTCGCAATTCGTGCTCAACCAG
>CAIWEX010000876.1 GCA_903911795.1 uncultured Schlesneria sp. | reverse complement strand
CGGTTCGCCAGGGTGTTTGCCTTTGGATACAGCGGTACAGGCGTCTTCCTGTTTCCCGGGTGCACTGCCAGCCCGGTGGATTCGGACCAGTCAATTTCATTTCCCACCGCGAACAGAAGGAATTCCACTTCCACAAATGGCCCTCGTCGACGGGGGTGTCTACGACAACATGGGCGAGCAGTATCTGACAGATATCGACAATCGAAAGAAACGCGACGACGGCTTTCCGAAAGAGATCGTCCAGCCAAATGAGATCATTATTGTGAACTCGTCCGGCAGCGAGGAAGTCAGTTCCCAGTGGAGACTGAAGCTTCCCTTCGTCGGGGAATTGTTTGGACTGTTGCGAGTCATCAACACTCTGTTTGATAACACGACGACCACACGCCGCAGTTTTCTATTTGAGCGATTTGTGGATCATCGCCCCGACGGCTGCTTTGTCTCGATCGAACGAAGCCCGCAATATACTGCGGCAACGATATCAAAGACGACGAAAGATCCGGATGTTGCTCAGCGAGCCAGCGACGTCCTGAAATTGTTGAGCGGTCAACCGAAGGAGTATTGGGACGACTTGGCGAAAGCTAATACTCATGCGTCAACGACGTTTCGCGGGCTTGGTGACAATCGAACGACGGATCTGCTTTGGCACGGTTACCTGAGTGCCATGTGCAATTCGCACGTCGTGCTGGGGTATCCGTTGCCGGGAAAGGTTCCAAGCCGCACTGATTTCCTGACATACGTTCAGAACTCATAAACCGGGCTCTGCGATGGAAGACTCAGGGCTCGGCGAGGTGGCACGGTCAATGCAGCGGATTAATAGACATCATTCGACGTCAAGAGTCCGCTTTCGGGTGCCACTGGCGAGGCCTTGATCGCCAGTGCCGATGTGCTCACAGTCAGCGGAACACGTTGGATGGGATATCATCGACGTTGAATCAGGCCCCTTTCCAACGGACAACTTGTCAGGTCGCACATCGGCACTGGCAGCCCAAGGAAGGCTGCCAGTGGCACCTGTATCCGGCCTGCATGACTTTGTGAGGTATGGGATTCTCGGTCGCATCGTCGTTGACGAACGTCCTGAAACCGAAACTTTTCAATTCTGCCGTGGTCAAACAGATGAATGATCGGCATCGGCACACGCAACTCTGTTAGACTGACAAAGCGTCGTTCGAAAAACTGCGTCACGTCACGCGGACTCGATCGACATTCGTGGTTCGCGCCAACGAAGAGAACGCTGACGAACATTCAATGGTTCTTTCGTTCGCCGCGCCGTCACAGACACCCCCAAAGGTTCAATTCCATGAGTGCACACTCAGTCGACGGCCATCGACCTCATCCCTCCAATACGAAAGGAGGTTCGCCGTGCTGGTATTATTCGGACTCATACTCCTGGAAAGCGGGCTTTTTCACGGAATTCGTATCTGGAGACGAACCCAGAATTCCGATCGTTGACGCCATCACGGGGTGCATTGTGATCGCATCCTTTAGAAGCGTGTCGTTCGCTCCAACGGAGCCCAGGGAAGCGCCGGTCAAGCCACGAGTCGGCGGCGGCTCCTGAATCTTCACTGTTTAGAATTCGCACATTTCAGATCTGGTACCGTTAGCACTGCGGCTTCGCGAAGACGCCTCAGCCCGAGCCATCCTCTTATTTTCCCTGACACTTTAAAACATCAATCCCACCCGAATCGTTTCCGACGCGGGTGGGATTGGAAGTCAGCAGACTGCGAGGCTCACACCATTAGTATGGTGGGAACGAGGCCGATGGCCAATCGAAGTAAGGAGCCAGATTGTTTGTCGTGAAGAAGGTGCCGCTTCCCGTAGTCGTTTGTCCGACTGGAATGTAGACGCGTCTTCCAGTGTCGAAGCCAGCGCTAAAGGCTCCTTCCACATTCTGAGCCACACCAAACTGGTTGAAGGTGTTCGTGTCGAGCAGGTGGACTCGGAACGTGTTTCCGGCAGCAATCCCCGCAGAACCTGCCCCGGCGAGGGTAAACTGACCACCAGCGGTGTAACCGATCACGCCATTGTTGTTCGTCCCGTTGATACCCGTGGTAATATTGTCAACCCGGACTTGCGTAAACGCGGTGGGTGTCACGACGTTTGGTGGGTTGGCATTGGGATTGGTGTAGAAGTTTGCCTGATTAACAATCCCGGCCTCCAGGTTTCGAACCGCGGTTGTTGGAGGACCAATTGGAGGAACGGTCGTTGGACCAGGGAAGTTCAAGGCATCTGTAATCACACCAGTCGGCCCATCCAGTGGCGACACATTCGTACCGGTGAAGACATTGTTGCTGGTCACCGAATTCACGACATCGTAGTGGAAGGCGTTAACCTGGAACAACGCCGTCTGCTGATCTCCGACAAATTTGGTATTCGGGTCGGATCGGCGAGCTCCGTTGGTACCCATATTTGGATTGTTGGAGGCTTGTGACGAAACGCTAATCTGATCCCCGACGTTGTGCATGAAACGCATATCCAATTGTGCGGTATCTTCCAGGAAGATCCGGTCGGTACCAGCGAAGATTTCGTCAATTGAGCCGGGCGTATTGATTGCACCTGCGGCAATCGTACCGTTGAAATTGAATCCGCCAGAAGTTGCCGTGAACGAGGCGGTGGCAACGTCGTCCAGGGTATTCCCGTGGAAGATGTTGTTGCGAATATCAGCGGCGACATAGGACCGCGTACTGACATCGATTTCCAGGCCGTTGACGTTCGGGTTGCTGTTGACGTATGGCGTGGCCGAACCGTTGTTCTCCACCCGTGAATTCGTCAGCGTGAAATTGGCGGTTGTGGCGGCGACGAGGTTCAGGAAGTTATTATTGTTGTAGAATGGGAATGTTCCGGCCGTGAAGACACTGGGGATGTCCACGAATAGGCCGCTCTGATTGTGGGCATTGGCGATGATCGCAATCCCTTCGAAGCTGTTGTCACTGAATAGAGAGTGATCAACCACCAGGGTCGTATCGCTGAAGTCCTGCAATTGTCCGGACAGACCACGGTTACCGTTGAATCGGCTGGCGGTGTTAAAAATCGTGCCGTTGTACGTCGAAACGGACTGAGATCGG
>CAIWEX010000875.1 GCA_903911795.1 uncultured Schlesneria sp. | reverse complement strand
CGTGTGCTCTTCCGATCTCTTCGAAAGTCTTTCCCAAAGCAAAGGGTCGAAGCATCGTGGTCCGTCAGACGTTCAAGATCCAACGGCGCATCGCGCAGCTCGTTGCTGCGGTTGAGCGAAATGAGCCGATGCTGGTCTTGCAAACTTGTACAGATAGAGAACGACTGCTAGGGGCGCTGAACGAGCCCTGTTCGGTCGAACTCTTCGACAAACCCTTGAACGAGGCGTTCGAAGCCATCTCGGCATCCCAAAAAATTGCCATTCAATTGGACAAGCAGGCAATTTCCGATGAAGGAATTAACCTGGATGCTGAAGTTTCTTTGATTCTCAAAAAACGCCCGTTGAAAAAAGTGCTAGACCTCATGATTGGAGCACTCGGGTTAACCTACGTGATCCGCGACGGTGCTATTTTCATCACGACGCAAACGGCGGCCGACGAGGAAATGGAGTGGGTCGTTTACAACATTGGTGACTTTGCCAATTCCAAAGAACTGGTAACAGAAGTCCACAATGCCATCATCCAGTCCACTGGCGGAAAATGGCTCGAGATTGATGGCGAAGGCGGAAGTATCGTACCCATGGCGCGCGGTTGCATGTTGATCACGCAAACCGGGCGGGTTCACACGGAAATTCAAAACCTGCTCGCACAATTGCGACAGTCTCCTCCTGGTCGGGGCGATGAGGGAGACAAGACCGCCGCGCCTTCCGCGATGGTCACAAAAACTTATCGCATGCCGAAGGAAGTTGCTTCCGATCTGTTGGGGGCAATTCCGAGCCTCGTCGCTCCCACAAGTTGGACTCCGAACGAAGGTGAAAAACCGATGATCCAACTGATTGCTTCGTCGCCGATCATGGATCATGTGGACGGACTCGCTTCCGGCGGGAATCTTGAAATTCATGTCATCAACGTTCCTGCCGAGCCGAAAAAACACGCCGCTCCAGCAGCGAAGCAGCCCCCGGGAAGCGGCAAGGAACAACCTGCGAACACGGCGACTGAGGTTCCGGCAACGACCTCAGTGAAAAGCATTGTCGCTCGCCCAAGTTCGGTCTTGATCATCCGCCAAACCCCCGAAGTCCATCGCGAGATCCAGAAATTCCTGAGAAGCCTGAACGTCAGGTTTGAACCAGGCATGGAGGGCGGTGGCATGGGTGGAGGATTCATGGGCGGTGGCGGCGGCGGATCCATCGGAGGCATGGGAGGTGGTGGGGGGCACGGCGGTGGATTCTTCTAAACCGCGAATCTCACCGATGTTCTGCGGGCCGTTGATCGTGTTCGGATGCAAAATACGTTGTCGACGGCTGCGCGGCCCAGGTTCGTCGTGATTGCCTACCTGGGTCGTCGATTTCGCGGGTAGTGAATCGCCTCCGGATTGCGGACTCGATCAAAAGTTTGACCGGCGCAGGCATTGCCCGGACAAAGCCTGCTTGACTCGCAGTGACTTTCCACCGTGAATACACTGAAACCGGACTTGTTCTGTATTCCCCATCTGGAGTTCTAGGGCCGGATCGCACGTCTGGCACATGCGATGAATTCCTCATTTGCCGAGGTCCGGATCCACTTGAGTTTCGTTCGTTGAATCAACTGGCAATGGCATCGTCGGAGTTTTTTCTTGCGGATGATTCCTCCTGTTCGCTTCGATCCATCGGTGCCGCGCTTCTTCCTCCGGATCGAACGGATACTGTCTGCCTGACATCCGGTCGATCAAGAGGTCACCGCCGAGTTGGTTCTTCAGGCCTCGCAAAACGGACCGCTCCAGATGCTTCCGTGCATCAGCATAATCGTGTTCGAAAACTCTCACATTGGAGGGTGGCTGCATACTGATCGACAAATCTAGACCCTGGGATTTACCGGACTCATAGAGCGATAGATCCAGTCGTACTGTCGTACCATTCACCCCGGCACCAACATATTCAACCGATTCCGTGTGATAGCGAATCACGAGTGTCCATCGATCAAACGGTGGCGTTTGAAGCGTCGCATTTGCCGGAATAAACATCAATCCCGTGTATTTCTCGAGAAATGCGAAAACAGGCTCAACCACGTCGGACTGAATCTGTGGAATCAGTGATGATTCATTTTCGCGGACGTGGACAATGTGAATGACAGGAATGGTGGGTTCCAGCGAAAGATGCAGGAGCCGATCGATCAGGGCCTGCGAGTAACGGTCTTCGATGTTATTGATCATCTCCCGTTTCGCGTCGCCTCTGAGTGGCTGAATTGAATCGAGCGATAACGGCGAGACCGGTGGTGTTTTTGGTGGCCCGTTATCACATCCTGCGAACTGCATTGAAATCGCTCCCAGGATGAACACAGCAACGACGCCAGAATATTTGTTGCTCATTTCACTTCCATTCTTAAGTCGCCGAATCTGGGTGATGTGATGTGATGTGATGCTGTGGATTGGCGGGCAAATCCTTGAAACTCAGTAAGTCAAACGGTTGGGTGGCACTATTGCCACCCCGCCGTGTGTAAATCAGAAGCTTGTCACAGAGACCACGACTATTCTTCTCTTTTTGTGATCTGCTTGATGGTCCTGACAAAGCGAAAACCAACTTCGAACTTATGTGTCTTCGGCAACTTCTGGTTTCTGTGGGCAGAACGCACGAGAAGTGAAAGCGAGTTGAATGAGCCGCCACGCAACACTCGGCGACCTTCGTCGTGAATTGTCAGTTCCATTTCAGGATCTGGAAAATCCCTGTCTTCCATGACACGGGTGCCAGGCCTGTAGAGATCTTGGCACCACTCCCAATTGTTTCCGTGCATGTCAAATAGGCCGAAGTCATTTGGCTTTCGTATTCCAACGGGCATATTTTGCGGCACTTTCCAAATGACACCATAGTTGTGGAGCAGGTCATCCGATCCACCAAAAGAATAGCCGGTGTTGGCACCGGCTCGACAGGAATACTCCCATTCCGCCTCGGTAGGCAAACGATATCCCGTTCGTCGCAAATGATTGGCAGTCATTCTCATTCCGTTTTCATACTTGCCATCCTTGTTCGGCTCGTAGCACCACTG
>CAIWEX010000874.1 GCA_903911795.1 uncultured Schlesneria sp. | reverse complement strand
GTGATGGCCGAGATGATGGACCCGATTTGCCAACAGCAGAACATTTATCCCGAAGGGTACGAGTATCGCGATCTTATTGAGTTTTACCCCGATGGAGCCGGAAACGCGCAGTGCTTCTATCGACACGACGGTGAAATCACGACGGTTGACTGGGATCACGAGGTCTGGGAAATCTCGGGCTCGCAAGATTTCTTTTCGTACATCGATGAATGGCTGAGCCTGCTTGATGAAGAGTAGCGACGGAGGAAACCAGAGAACCTGGCATTTCAACGTCACGCTGCAGCCGACCAAAGAAAGAAAATGCCCGGAAGCAACAGATCCCAGGGGGGCGAAGGATTCTATTGCTTCCGGGGCGATCGGTCGACTGGATATCAATGGGCTGTACCGCGTCCCTGCGGAACCCAGCCCCATCATCAACCACCAGTGTCTGTGCCGCTCGCATCCATGCAGTTGGCAGTCGTCACTTCGCGATTAAATCGCGACAAGTGTGGTTGATGTTGTTCTTGGCAAATTCTGAATCGAGTACTGTCGTTTACCGTTTGCAGCTGCGTTGGCTGCAGCGTGCGGCGGGAACATAGATGGTCTTTCCAATGGGGTCAACACTTCTTTTTGAATGAAAAAACGTTTTGTAAGAAGGTAAAAATTCAGGTCAGGCAACGCGTTGCGGCATGCTGCTGTGGACGGTGACGGAAAGAATTGGACACGGAGAACACTGATGACACGGAATAATCGAGAGAGAGGATGAAGTTGTGGCTGTGCCTGTGTCGTTGCGTCGGCTTTTTGCCCCTCATCGTTCTGCCAAAGGTTTGGATTTCATTGCAAAATAGAAGAGGAGACCTTCGGTCGGGCGTTTCGGCGGGGTCGGGAGACCCGCGCCGAGCACGCGTCGTTTGCTTCGGCGGGGCCGGAAGGCGGCCGGAAGACCTGCGCCGAACACTGACTGACTCGCGTCGGGTGACGCGTGCCAAACGCTGGAATACACTCAATCGGTTGCTTCCTGCTTCCCTCGTGCAATCGGCGCGGGTACATCTATAGGAGCTGAAAACGCTTTTGGCGTGATTCCAGGTGAACCGATACGGGAAAACTCTGATGCCCCGAATTCTGCTGTCGTTGGGACTTTTTTGTTTTTGCGTGGTACCTGCGATTGCTGGCGAGGTGCCTTTGAATGGTCATAGGTTCACGTTACCGGACGGGTTTCAGATTGAACTCGTCGCGACGTCACCGCTGGTCGACCGGCCGATCACCGCTGATTTTGATGAACTGGGGCGACTGTACGTCGCGGACTCGTCAGGTTCGAATGATCCTGTTCAAAAGCAACTGGAAGACAAGTCACATCGCATCGTCCGGTTGCAAGATACCGATTGCGATGGCAAGTTCGACAAGAGCATCGTATTCGCCGACAAGATGATGTTTCCCGAAGGGACGTTGTGGTACGACGGTTCCCTGTATGTGGCCGCCCCTCCGAGTATCTGGAAGCTAACCGACACTGACGGTGATGGCGTGGCCGATAAGCGCGAAGAATGGTTCGCCGGGAAAACGCTGACGGGATGTGCGAACGATCTGCATGGTCCGTACCTGGGGCCTGATGGCTGGATCTATTGGTGCAAGGGAGCGTTTGCCGAGCAGACCTATGAACAGCCAGGGAAGAAACCTCTTACCACGAAGGCGTCGCACATCTTCCGGCGTCGGGCAGATGGGACAGGTCCCATTGAAAATGTGATGACAGGGGGGATGGATAACCCCGTTGACGTCGTCTTCACACCCGGAGGCGAACGCCTGTTTACGACGACCTTCCTGCAGAACCCTGGTGGAGGATTGCGAGACGGGATGATTCATGCTGTTTATGGCGGAGTCTATGGCAAGGTCCACAACGTCACTGATTTTCATCCACGAACAGGTGACTTGCTGCCTCCTCTGGTGCATATGGGTGCTGCTGCTCCCTGCGGCCTGGCTCGCTATGAATCGGACGCGTTTGGGGAAGAGTTTCTGAACAACGTGTTTGCCTGTCAGTTCAATATGCACAAGGTGTCTCGGCACGCCCTCAAGCCACGCGGGGCGACGTTTGAATCGACCGATTCAGATCTCGTCGTTTCTGATCACCTCGATTTTCATCCGACGGATGTCATCGAAGACGCCGACGGCAGTGTGATCGTGTGCGATACGGGAGGCTGGTACAAACTCTGCTGCCCGACCTCGCAACTCGCCAAGCCCGATGTGATCGGCGCGGTCTATCGCATTCGCCGGACGGCAACCGCAAGAATCGAAGATCCTCGTGGCATCAAGATTGACTGGGCCAAGCAATCGGCCGCAGATCTGACAGCACTGCTCAGCGACAAACGCCCCGCAGTACAGCACCGGGCGATTCATCTGCTCGGACGAAAAGGAGCGGATGCAGTAGCATCACTTAAGCCGATTTACGAGGAACGACGAGCTTCGGATGCTGCGAGACTGAACGGGGTCTGGACGCTGACGCGTATTGATCTCCCTGCCGCCAGGGGACTCGTTCGTGACGCGTTATCCGATCCCAGTCCGACAGTTCAACAGGCCGCGCTGCAAACTGTCAGCCTCTGGCGAGATCGATCGGCCGTGCCGCAGGTCGTGAAGCTGCTTCAGAAAGGCGATCCACAACACCAGCGACTGGCAGCGGAAATCCTGGGACGTCTGGAAGACAAGTCCGCCGTTCCGCATCTGCTGGAAGCTGCCGGAGCAGATGGGACTGCGGATCGGTTTCGGGAGCATGGTATCACATATGCCTTGATTGAAATCGCAGATGCACTCGGGACGGCTGAAGGACTGAAGAGCCCCAACCCGACTGTGCAGCGTCTGGCGATGGTGGCTCTGGACCAGATGCCTGGGGGGCGTGTTGAACCGGCGCATGTTGTGGGTTTATTGTCGTCGCCAGACGCCTCACTCCGCGAAACAGCGTTGTGGCTGGTCGGACGCCACCCTGAATGGGGCGATGCACTGGCCGGCTACTTCCGACAAGAATTGGCTCGTCCCAATGTGTCAGCCGAGAATTACGAAGACCTGATCAAACTGCTGGCCCGGTTCAGTGGTACGAGTTCGGTTCAGGAACTGATCGCCAGTCAATTGCGGACGCCTGCGGGTGCAGAATCACCACGTCCGGTGAAGCTGGTAAGTCTGATGGCGATGCAGCGATCCGGGTTGAAACAACTTCCCGACTCCTGGATCGCGGCATTGACTGCGGTTCTGGCAACATCAAACGATCAACTTGTGACTCAAGCAATTGCCGTTGTCCGAGCAGTTCCGATCCCGAAGACAGGGGGCGATGACCTTATTGCGTCGCTGCGGCGTCAGGCGGCGGAAGGGTCTGCACCCGCGGAACGCCGGATTGAAGCTTTGGCAGCGCTCCCGGCAACCGGCACGCTCCTCGATCAGGTGAGCTTTACGTTGCTGCTGAGTCATCTGGGCGAACAGACCTCAGTGGCAACTCGATCGGCCGCCGTGGAGGCACTGACACGCGCGAAACTCAGTGTCGATCAACAGGCCGCGTTGGCCACACAGATCGCGGGCGTCGGGCCACTGGAATTGAATCGTCTGCTGGGCCTGTTTGAAACGGCGACTGACGAAGCTGTGGGTCGGAAACTGATCGCCAGCCTGAAGGAATCACCGATCCTGACCAAGTTGCGAGTCGACACTGTCAAACAGCGACTCGCGAAGTTCCCGGCTGCGGTGCAGCAAGAAGCGGAGCCGTTGTATCTGGCTATCAACGTAGAAGCTGGCAAGCAAAAGCAACGTCTGGATGAACTGTCGAATTCGTTGAGTGATGGTGATATTCGGCGCGGCCAGCAGATTTTCCACAGTTCCAAAGCAGCCTGCTCAGCATGCCACGCGATCGGATATCTGGGGGGAACGATTGGCCCCGACCTGTCGCGGATTGGCAAGATTCGTACGGAACGAGACTTATTGGAATCGTTGCTGTATCCGAGCGTCAGTTTCGTCCGTAGTTACGAACCGGTGCTGATCGTCACCAAATCGGGCAAGTCGATCAGCGGACTGGTTCGACGTGAAACGGCTGATGAAATTACGATGGCCACAGGTGCGAAAGAAGAGGTCCGGATCGCACGCGATGACATCGAAGAAGTTGTCCCAGGAACAGTGTCGATTATGCCGGCCGGCTTGGAAACTCAGTTCACCAGGGAGCAATTGGCAGATCTCGTCGCGTTTTTGAAATCACGACAGTGAGGCATCGAAGATCAAACGGGTGGCGAGTGTGCACCGGCTTTGCGGAAGCCCCCGAACACGGAATTGTTCTTGCTTCCCAGGCCTATCGCCAAGATGCCTCGACAACGTCAACCAGGCGATTGCCCTGCTCTGGCTTCCGGCCCAAATGGGCCAGCCGTTCTCCCAGCCAGGGTCGAAGGCCCTGGAACAGGTCCTATCAAATGTTTTCTTGAGGCCTGAAGGGCCGGCCCTTCAGGCCTCAAGAAAACATTTGATAGGACCTGTTCCAGGGCCTTCGACCCTGGC
>CAIWEX010000873.1 GCA_903911795.1 uncultured Schlesneria sp. | reverse complement strand
GGCGGGGGCGCACCCGCTTCGGGGAAGCCCCCGTTCAAACTCGTTTCATTTCGGGGGCTACTGCAAAGCCAGTGCGCCCCCGCCACCCAACCGCTAATCTGGGTCGAAACTCTCACACACGCTGCAACTTGACGCTGTTACACAATGTCGGCACGATCGTTGTGAACGCCCGAATTCTCCGTTTCCCGTGTGAGGACGATTTCCATGAGTACCTCGTCGACGCCGTCAACCGCTGTGGGAATGTTCGCTTCTCGAGATCTCACTCGGCGCCATCTACTGGCCTGGGCAGCGTTGGGTATCGCTGGATTACCCGTAAATCGGTTGCAGGGGCAACAGGCAGAGAAATCTGGGCCCGCCGTGGTCCCTTTGAATCGCTTTCCGCGAATGATGCAGGAGCATCTCAGTACCAAGGTCGCGGCAGCTCAGAAACTGGCGGAACTGCGTCAGGCAAAGTTGACCACGCGGGCCGAAGCGGAAGCCCACGTCGAAAATCTGCGAGGTCTAATTCGAGAGAGTTTTGGTCCATTTCCCGAACGAACTCCACTCAAACCCCGAGTGACTGGAATCGTCGAACGAGACGCCTACCGCATCGAAAACGTGATCTTTGAAAGTCGTCCGGGCTTTCTGGTCACGGCAAACCTGTACGTCCCGAAGGGTCGGGCGTTTCCGTTACCCGGTGTCGTCGGGTCGTGCGGGCATTCTTCCAATGGGAAAGCTGCTGAGGCGTATCAGTCATTTGCACAGGCCCTCGCCCGGCAAGGTTACGTCGTGCTGATCTTTGATCCAATCGGCCAGGGTGAGCGGATTCAATACCTGGACGATGACCACTCCAAGTCGACCGTCGGGGTGGGTGTGAGTGAACATCTACTGGGAGGCAACCAGCAGTTCCTGGTAGGCGAGTTCTTCGGTTCGTGGCGTGCCTGGGACGGCATTCGGGCACTCGATTATCTGCTCTCTCGCAGCGAAGTTGACCCCAAACATGTGGGGATCACCGGAAATTCTGGCGGCGGAACAATGACAATGTGGCTGAGCGGGGTCGAGTCTCGCTGGACGATGTCCGCCCCCAGCTGCGCGGTCACGACGTTTCGCCGCAATTTTGACAACGAGCTTCCCGCTGATACGGAACAGTGTCCACCACTGGTGCTGAAACTGGGACTGGATCATGGCGATTTCCTGGCAGCCATGGCCCCGAAGCCCGTCATCATCATGGCTGCCGAACAAGACTACTTCGACGCTCGCGGCTCGACGGAAACCTTTCAGCGACTCAAAAAACTCTGGTCACTTCTCGGCGCAGAGCAGAACATCCGACTGTTCATTGGTCCGAATGAACATGGATACACTCAGCCAAATCGAGAAGCCATGTATGGATTTTTCAACGAGAAGACGCACGTCACCAAAGGAAACGTCGAGCCAACCTTAGTGATCGAGAAGGATCAGACGTTGTGGTGTACTCCCAAAGGTCAAGTGGCCGACCTGGGGTCATCCACGCTCTTTTCATTCACCCAGAAGACATCACAAGAGCTGGCCGTAAAGCGTGGTCAGCCCGATGCCGCATCGCTTCGGAAACACCTGAATGCGCTGATTCCGCCTCGCCCCGAGTCCCCTCCCGACTATGACATTCTGCGACCAATCAATGGCCGCAAATACCCCAAGGCCAGCTTCACGACGTATGCAGTCCAGACAGAACCAGGCGTACGTGCCCTTGTCTATCGAATCGACGACAAGCCGAAGTACTCACGCCCACCCCTCGGCCCCGTGCGGTGCATTCTTTACGTCTCACATCAGTCGAGTGATGTGGAATTGCGAGACAACCCGTTTCCAAAAGAATTGATCACAGCCGAACCAGGAACGGAATTCTATGCGGTTGACGTTCGCGGGATCGGCGATTCACGACCTGACACCTGTGGCACGAATCAGTACTTGTCTCCTTATGGCAGCGACTATTTCTACGCGGCATATTCGATCATGCTTGGAGAACCCTATCCCGTTCAGCGAGCCTACGACGTCTTGCGAGTCCTGGCGTGGCTGAAGTCGACCGGCCGCACCGAAATACACCTGGCCGCGAGCGGCTGGGGAACGGTCCCGGCCACATTGGCAGCAGTCCTGTCTGACGAAGTGCGCCAAGTCACGCTACAGCATGCACTGACATCGTGGGCCAGTGTCGCAGAAACCGAACACTACCATTGGCCACTGTCATCGTTTATCCCGGGAGTCCTCAAGAGTTTTGATCTCCCGGACTGCTATCGCGTTCTGGAGAGCAAGAATCTGCGACAGATCGAACCGTGGGGGCCGATGGCCGACAAGTAATGGAAATCGGCGCATTACGATGCCTTTTTCAAATAGTCATCGCGGAATCGCGTGCCCGTGGTGAAACGACGGCAACGGTTGGTTGTTCATTCCTCGACGATTGTCGTTCCCTTGCCCCTCCTCTCTGCGTACCTGATTCTCTGAAAGCCGCGATTCAACTCGCTGATTAAATTTCCAGCAACATTGGTGCTGGTCATGCGGAGTTGAAAGCAAACCCGTGATGCCGCAAACTGCGGTGCGACGCGAGTCTGCAACAAATTGCGGGAAAGGGGTTTTGTGGGGAAACGGTGTTTGCCGGCTGCCTGGTGCGTTTGCGGTGTCGTGATGCTTGGCATTGCGTTGTCGGTACGTGCAGGTGCGGACCGTGCGGATGCTGATCGTTCCCACAAGTCGGAACACCCTGCTCGTGATCAGCAGATCCCTTTCGCATCACCGATGCAGTTCGCGGCCGAACAGTTCGTACTTCCGCTTGAGCGGCGGTGGCTTTCGAACTTGATGACGCCCGTTCAATTCACGCGACGTCCCCGGTTGACTCGATCGTATGCACCCGTGCGACAGATCGTGTTTCTCGGAGGTGACCGAATAACAGCCGAGATCGTACGTTGGGACGGGGATCAGGTCTCGCTACGTACGCGGCGTGGTCAAGTCGTCGTTGTTCCTCGAACGGCGATCACCGCAATCAGCGTCCCCCCAGGGGAGTCGGACGTCGTTTATGAATCGTTCGAAGAGATTCTGCCGGCGGATGTGAAAACCACGAACGTAGCCCTGAAGCCGCAGATTGACCCTGTCCAAATTGAGAACACACAGTCGGCCAGCGGACGCCGTAGCCTGCGATGTTCGGCCCAGATGACTCCGCTCACATATCGATTTCCCAAAGGGCTCACGACGTCACGCGTTCAGCTCTGGTTTCGAATTCATGAACTCGTCGCGGATGTCGCACAGGGCGAATCCACACCGCCATCTGAAGCCGCTCAACTGCGGATCGATTTTGACTTCGTGACGGGGAATGCCAATTCCAAGTGGGCATTTCACGCCTCACACGGCCGTGCGAGGGTCAGCGGTGCAGAGGCTGGTATCGTCAACGAGCAATCGGTCAGTCTCAGTCCCGGCTGGCATTGCCTGACGGGGATTCTTCATCGGGATCGGACGCTGTTTGCCGTTAATGAATCACTGCTGCTCTCGACCGCTTCCGCCCCAGGTTCATTGCACGCATTGACCGTTTCTTCCACTGCCCCCGCCTGGATCGACGACCTGCTCGTCAGTCAAACCAATGCTCCCGGCGTAGTTCGTGAAATTCGGCCGTCAACGCAAGACGATTGTGTTGCGTTACGTAATGGCGAAGACTGGTTCGGGCGAGTCAAGCAGATCACCGCCACGGATGTTGTGCTGTCGACGGCAGCGGGAGATCGAACCGTCGGATGGAGTGACGTCGAGCGCCTCGCTCTCTGTCAGTCGGACCAGCCTGTTTCCGCTCCCCTCGGGCCGCGCGGACTCTGCAGTCAGATTCAATTTCAATCAACCGTCGACCGACCAGACATCGTGGCTGATCAACTTCGAGGAACGATCACTGCAGCGAATCGAGATCAGCTAGTCTTTGTTCATCCGTGGCTGGGAGAACTGGCTGCAGACTGGACGGACATCGCCAAAGTCGATCCTGCATTTCACGGCCAGGCAATTATCGCGGATGCCCGCCACCGTCATTTGGGAGAATCGATACGTATGGATTTCCAGCGTTCGGTCCCGGATGGAGTGGACTGGACTGTTGAGTTTACCATTCCTGATCCAGTCCCCGAGAGGGCTAAATTCTGGTTGTCGCTGGACGTGGTTGAGCTGGAACCGTCCGGCCCCAGCACGCCGCTGGCCAGCCCGTTTCTCAAGGAATTGCGAGTGGGAAAGCTCGTTACGAAAGTCGATCTCAATAATCAGCCTGCGGGTGACTTGAACCGCTGGATCAATGACCGGGCACCTGTCTCTCGCCCGGCGACGATTCGTTTTCAGCTCCCTGCACATGCGGTCAAATCGGGGTCGAATTCCCTCATCATTTCGCAGATACTGCTGAAAGAATTGGGAACGACGGATAGTTGCGAACTCTCCAATCTGCGGATTGATGTGGTGACTCCGTATTGATGCCAGAAGTTTACGGCAAAGGTAAGTGCATGTTCGACATCGGTTCATTTCGTGCGAAGACCTGTGCGGGAATCGGTCGTCGATCGTTTCTACAGATCGGAGCTGCGGTTCCTGCGGCTCTGGCGCTGGGACAGGGACGGATTTTGCACGCTGCCGACCCTGCCAAGGCAAAGTCTGTCATCTTTGTCTGGCTGTGGGGGGCTCCCAGTCACATCGATACCTTCGATCCCAAGCCTGCAGCTCCGTCGGAATACCGCGGGCCGTTTGCGACGATTGCGACGAAGACCGCTGGAGTCCAGTTCACCGAACTCCTTCCGAAGCTCGCCGAACGGAGCGACCAGTTCTCGCTGATTCGATCTCATGTGACGACTCAACCGGGCCATCCTGATGCCGGGACCGTCGGTCTGACGGGGTTTGAAGAAAGACCGGAACCGGTCCAGCCGAACTTTGGCTCGATCGTCGGAAAGCATCGCGGTCATAAGAATTCGCTTCCCCCATTCGTCATGGTCGGACGGGGAATTCCCAAGGATGTCGTGCGGAAAACTGAGGGATATGGTGGCGGCAAATTTGGTAAGGCGGCCGATCCCTTTATGGTCAGTTGTTCGGATGAAGGTCATGTCGAGATCCCTTCGCTCAACCTGCTTGACGGACTGAACCCCAACCGAATTCACGATCGCAACCGAGTTCGGGCCAGCCTGGATGGTGCTTTGACGCGACTGGACGATGCGGGATTTGCTTCCTGGGACCGGACCTATCAGCGTGCCTATGGCCTGATCACCAGCCCCCAGTCACGAGCGGCCTTCGACTTAACTCAGGAACCACAGGCGACGCGTGAAGCCTATGGTCACACAACGTTTGGTCAAAGCTGCCTGTTGTCGCGGCGACTCGTTGAAGCCGGGGTTCCCTATGTCCAGGTGAACTGGAGTGAGTACGTCGAGTCGATCACGCCGAACTGTGATTTCGGCTGGGATACTCACATTTATAACTTCGAACTGCTGCAGGATACGCATTGCCCGATTTTCGACCGGGCCTTTTCGGCATTGCTGGACGACCTGCGGACACGCGGCCTGCTTGATTCGACACTGGTCGTTGCGATGGGTGAGTTTGGACGAACGCCTCGCATTAACTCACGGGCCGCACGAGACCACTGGAGTCGCTGCTATTTCTCACTCTGGTCGGGAGGAGGCGTTCAGCCGGGGCGAGTCATCGGGAGCAGCGATCGCTATGCGGAGGATCCTGTCACAACGGCGATCACTCCGAAAATGGTTGGAACCACGATCGCGGAACTCGCGGGAGTCGACACACAGGCTCGAGCGGAAATGCGGGTTCTCGACGGCGGTACCGTGATTCAGGAATTGCTCTGACGCTGCCAACCCAGGACGCTCTCGCACTTTCAAAGCCACGTTCCAGAGATTCTTTTCGCGGCCGTCGCGTGTAGAATGCCGCCGTCACTTTGACCGAAGACCTGTTTTTTGACTCTTGCTCATCGATTGAGACTTATTGTGGATGCATCAGACGTGCGGATTGGGTTTATTGGCGCCGGGCAGATGGCGACAGCACTGGGACGCGGATTTATTCAGGCGAAGTCGATCACTCCTGATCGCCTGGTGGCCTGCGATGTCAGTGCCGACGCTGCGAACCGGTTCGCGTCGCAGACGGGCGGCTCTGTCATGGCAGGAGCGGCCGCGGTTCTTGCGCAGAGTTCACTCATTTTCCTAGCAGTCAAACCGCAGCAGATTGCAGGGGTCCTGGCCGAACTGAAGCCAGGGATTACCAGTCAGCACCTGGTCGTTTCCATCGCCGCCGGGATTTCCCTGGCAAAATTGTCGGCTGGCCTGGGTTCGTCCCGGCTGATCCGGGTGATGCCAAACACTCCGGCCCTGGTAGGAGCAGGAGCGAGTGCGTTTTCGCGAGGAGAAGCGGCGACGGCTGAGGACGGGAAACTGGTTCAGGGCCTGCTGTCGACGGTCGGTCTGGCGATGGAAGTTCCGGAAAAGCTGCTGGATGCCGTCACTGGTCTTTCCGGGAGTGGCCCGGCGTACGTTTATCAGTTCATTGAGGGGCTGAGTGACGGTGGGGTCCGGATGGGATTGCCGCGTGATGTTGCGACAAAGCTCGCAGCGCAAACCCTGTTGGGAGCAGCACAAATGGTGTTGAGCACCGGCCAGCACCCCGGTCAGCTCAAGGACGCAGTGACCAGTCCGGGGGGGACGACGATTGCCGGTCTGCATGCGTTGGAACGAGGGGGAATGCGGGGAATTCTGATGGACGCCGTCCAGTCCGCGACAGAACGCTCAAAGGAACTCGGAGAGGCTTGACGGAACGGGCATCAGTCTCCATGATGCTTAGCCCAACGGGGGGACGATTCCTCCCAGACAACAAGCCGAAGTGGCGGAACTGGCAGACGCGCTGGACTCAAAATCCAGTGTCCCCAAAGGACGTGTGGGTTCGAGTCCCACCTTCGGCAATCCGGCAACTGCGCCGCGATTTCAACAATGTACGATGACTCCCCATGATTGATTTCATGGGGAGTTTTTCGTTTTGGAAGCGGTGATATTCACAGGTGATTGCGATCGTCGCGGGTGGCCCAGCTTGCTTCAAGCTGGGTGCGTAGCACAAGAAACTACAAGCCGAGCGTCCAAACAGCAGTCGCGTGGAACTGTATCCGACGTAGGTCTGAAGTTTCTTGAATCTTTGGCCCCCCGGCTTGAAGCATGTCGGACCACCCAAGTTTACCGTCTTCAAAAATCGTTTCCGACCGCTTCAGGACTGAAGACCCGAAGTGGAAGTTGTCGAGTCTTGTGTTGGCCGTACGGCCATACGCGTGCCCGGATGGAGAATCAGGTATGCCGAGAGAAGGGTCAGTGGTATGACGATGGACCAGTACGGAACTGTCCAACTTACGAATCGCTCGGCATAACACGCATTGGAACCTTCGCCAAAATCGAATCCGCAACTTCGCCATCGCCATGCAACATTGAAAGCTTGGAAAGTGTCCGCTGCTGGGTCGAACGAGGCGTTTCGATCATACGACCATTCTCCGCTGCGGAGTCGCAACTCAAAAGTGTCGTACGGTATGTATCTCGACCATGTGATACCTTTCACGCTGAAGGTAAACCCAATAATTGAATCTTTGCTGTATACCGCAACCGAATCTTCAGTAGTACAGCTTCGGATCAATCCGCACGTGAATACCGCTGACATCACCAATAGGACGCAACCCGCCTTCCGTCGCCAGCTTTGGAAGAACTCAGACACTGGATCACTTCCGTTTCTCGGCACAAAATACGGTTCACAGATCAGCCGATTGACGATACCATTCGCGCAAATACGGTGCAAACAGCGATGGCAAGGCATCGTAAGGGATTGAACATGCTGGCGTTTGCGATGAAATTGCCACAAGACTCAAAATTCAGTGTCCCCAAAGGGCGTGTGGGTTCGAGCCCCACCTTCGGCAATCCGGCAATTGCGCCGCGATTTCGATAACGTACGATGACTCCCCATGATTGATTTCATGGGGAGTTTTTCGTTTTGGAATCGGTGTAATTCACAAGTTATTGTAATCGTCGCGGGTGGCCCAGCTTGCTTCAAGCTGGGTGCGTAGCACAAGAAACCTCAAGCCGAGCCTCGATACAGTAGTCACGTCGAACTTTGTCCGACATCGGGCAGATCGCTTCAAGACTGAAGATCTGAAGTGGGGGGCGAGTTCTGAATTGGCTTTGCAGACTTACGTTTGCCCGGCCAGAGAATCATGTAGGCAGAGAGAATGGTCAGGGGAATGACAATTTGCCAATACGGAATCGGCGGGCGAATCCAGTCCTGTCCTTTTTGAGCGAAATATGCTGGACGTTCACCTATTGGCTCTGAATACCAATGAAACTGCTCGTTCCAAACATGCTGCCGCCGGTTGATCGTCATATGGAACTTGTCTGCAAACGAAGTGACATACAAATCAACCCCTCCTGGCATCGAAAGTCGAACGCTATCCTCAGCGACTTTACTCCTGAACCACCCTCCGATGAGTATTACGGCCAACAGCAGAACGATGAAACCTGCTTTTCGTCGCCAGCCTTTGAAGACCTCGGACACTGGAATCACTTCCGTTTCTCGGCACAAAATACGGTTCACAGATCAGCAGATTGACGATACCCTTCATGCAAAAACGGTGCAAACGGAAATTGAATGGCAGCGTCAGGGATTAGTCATATTGGCGTTTGCTCGTGAGTCCTTCCATGGGAAGGTTTTCGTTTTGGAAGCGGTGATAATCAACTGACGTAAGCACACGGCACCTGTAGTCCCGTTTTCATCCAAGTGTTGCTATGCCTGACGTAGGTGACATCCGTCGATTTGGGTTCCGCATCGGCCCGCCAGGCCCTGAAGAAGAAATTCGGGATGTAGCCATCTTCATCAACGGTGAAAACGTAACGAGCCGTGACAGCTCCGTGTACTTACCAAGCTTTGTCGGAGGGCTTCAATGTGAGTCGCGTGCATTGAAGCGAAGGCTGAACTTTGAGAAGAACCCTTCCGTTCTTCGCGATAACGACCTATC
>CAIWEX010000872.1 GCA_903911795.1 uncultured Schlesneria sp. | reverse complement strand
GCCGAGAAGAATATGCAGCTGTTGGCGGGCAACTCCGGCACCGGCGGCGTGCTGATCGAGAGCAAGGGCACCGGCAGCAACGACTTTGAAAACAAAGTCGGCGAAGACGTCATCTCCAGCGGAATCGTCCTGCGGGCCATGCAGTCGGCGGTGGCGACCGCAGCCAAGGATCTCTATCTGCGCAGCGGCAACGAAGCCGGCAATGCGGGAAATATCTTTCTGGACGCGGGCAAAGGTCTGGGCTCGATTATCGCGACTTCCAAGAACTTCCTGCGATTCACGGAAAGCGTCCAGGATTGCTTCGGTTCCTTTACTGACGACACGTTTACGTCCGAGAGCGTCAACTTATTCGGCAAGAGTTCCGCCACGATCGGCACTCCATTGGACGTGGAGGGTGCCATGTCCATTCACGGCAGCGTGGCCATCAAGGGCAGCGTAGGTATCGATACAGGGGGTCGGGGCGGCGTCGTGGTCTATAACGGTCACTTCGCGTCCACGGTGGGCGGACTCGTAGGCAAAGTAGAGCCAGATGATCAGCTGAGCAACCAATTGGAGGAAATCACCACCAAGGTCGCAACTTCCAAAGAAGAACTCGACACGGTGTTTCAGTCGGCACTGACCAACGGCATGTACGCAGGGCTGAGTTCGGCAGCTTGAAACGTGCCAGGCGAAAATCCAGATCAGGCATTTCGACGCGAAATTGAGTGTAATCGTTCACACCCGGAGACACATGAAAGCAGGGGTTTCCGAGCGGTGTGACATCCAATCATGTGACATCTCACACATAGTGAGAGCCAACGGCAGTCGACGAATCAGACAACTTTCACTTTTCCAGCTTGTTTTTTGATATTGGCCAATTATTGGGTTTCGGGTAATGCCGAGGTGTGAACGGTTACAAATTGAGTTGACGTTAACTCAATGCAACTGGGTGGTCCCCAGTCTCGGTGGCTGAGTTTGAAGATTTGGAGTGCAAGGTGTATTGGGTAGCGCCCGGTCGCCTTGGAAACACTTACCATTAAGACACTCATGCCTGCAAGGCAGCCCAGCCCTGATGTATCAACGATCTGTCAGCAGTAGGGAATCGACTCCCGCAGTCGCGATTGGCGAGCTGTCAGGTTTTCCTGGAGATCAAAGGTTCCGAGTATTCGGGGCTGACTCGAAAGCTCGGCGCTCACGCAGCCAAAGAGTATCCAAGCAGCATGGCCCGACGCGATCAATCATTGACACATTCCGCGACCTCAAAACGGAAACTCTGCTGTAGTGGTGACAACCATCGCCTGTTAAAGGTTGTCAGGCTCCGACGGTAACATCGTCCGATCATCATGCGTTATCAGTTGGCGAACTCTAGTGCTAGCGACACATTTAATTGAGATTTGCATATTCAAAGAACGCGGCATCCACCATTCGATCGTGAATTGGGCGGATTGTGTGGACGCTATAACTCTGACTCAAGTCTTTGGACTTCTTTCGTCTCTTTCGTTTCTTTCGTAGCCACTCAGTCCTTAGCCGTGGCCAACAGCGCCATGATTGATAAGAATGAGTCAGCCATCGCTATAGAAAACACCCAATC
>CAIWEX010000871.1 GCA_903911795.1 uncultured Schlesneria sp. | reverse complement strand
CTGTGCTGACGTAGGGTTGGACCAGCTCGCTTCGAGCGCAGGCCCACCAAAAGCAAATGTCGAGAAATGATGGTGGGCCGGCGCGGCGAAGCATCACGTGTCCCACCCTACATTGCGACAGAGCTCATTTCGGGGGCTTCTGCAAAGCCAGTGCGCCCCCGCCACCCAACCGAGAGAAAGAGATCTGGGTAACCTTGACTCCACCCTAGTGTGACGAAGCCGATTACTGCGGGTGAAGGCCGCACTTCATGCTGAATTGGTCGACACCCGACTTGAAAAAAACCGCAGAAAACATGTTGACTACAGCGATAGTCGCCGATAGTATGACTACCGCTGTCGTCACGGACGTCTGGCGACGGCGAAATTTTCGAGGGAGGTGACATGGGAAAACAGAAGCCGGAAAACCGGGCGACGCTCGGGCGGGCGGAACTGGAGTTACTGCAATTCGTCGATGCAAATCCGGCGATCAGTGTGGGTGACGCCGTAACGCAGTTCGGAACGCCCCGTGGTCTGGCGAGGACGACTGTTTTGACGATGATGCAGCGGCTGGTGACCAAGGGGTTCCTCAAGCGGCAGCAGGTCGACAACGTCTATCGCTACAGCACAAAAGTTTCGGCTGCGACAGCCGTGACCGAGATGGTCTCGGAATTTGTTCGCGGGGTGCTGGGAGGCTCTGTTTCGCCGTTCGTGGCGTATCTGAGTGCTGCCGATGATCTGACCGACGAAGAGGTCGTTGAATTGCGTTCACTGGTCCAGGGGCTGGATCAACGTTCAAAAAAGAAATCCAAACCCAAATCCGATCAGGGGGAGGGCTGATATGAATTACGAATGGATCGATACATGCCTTGCGTTCTGGCGTGATTCTGTTTGCCGTGCTTCCATTCAGGCCGCAATCGGAATTGTCCTGCTGTTGCTGATTGAGCGGGCGGTGCCGTGGCTGAACGCAAATGTCCGCAGTTGGCTCTGGCGACTGTTGTTTGTGAAGCTGGCGATCGTGATGTGTCTACCACTCGCCTGGCAGCTTCCCATACTCCCCGCGATGAGCACTCGACCACAAGTGGAATCGCGTTCAAGCCGCAATGTGCAGATCTCGGAAGTCGTCGTTGAAGCGATAGAACCGGTCGATTCACCTGCGATCTTCCGCTCAAGCCAGCCTGGTTGGATCTGGACGGCATTTTTCATCTGGTCTCTCTGTGTCGCGATGCAGATCGGGTCTCTGATCGTTCATTGGCGGCGGGCCTGGTCTCTGGTGAAAACGGCCGTTCCGTGTACCGACCCCGTGCTGCTGGATCTTTTGCACGATGTCGCCAGTGAAATACAGTCACCACGAGTTCCGCGGCTGTTGATGGTTTCAGGAATCAGCAGCCCGATGGTCGTGGGGCATCGCCATCCCTGCCTCCTGTGGCCGGTTTCGTTTACGAAGGGGGACCGGTCGCGCCTTTCGAATATGGAAGACCGACGCATGGCCTTGGCCCACGAAATGGCACATGTGCTCCGTCATGATCTGGAGTGGAATCTGCTGGCTGCGATGGTCAGCACCCTGCTCTGTTTTCATCCGGCAATGTGGCTCGCAAGTCGGCGATATGTCATTGCACAGGAATCAGCCTGCGACGATCTGGCTGTCCGCCGAGCCCGTTTGAACAAGGTTCGGTTCGCGGAACTATTGATTCGAGTCTCACAACGTCCCCGCCAGCGAGTCTGGAGTCCGGCGAGTGTTTCGCTGGTTCAGGGGCACGGTATTCAACTTTTGCGAGAAAGGCTGAAACACATGCAACAAGGTCGTTCCAATCAAGTTCGCCAACTGGTCGCGGGTGCTGCATCGGCCCTGGGTCTGGCACTTGCCATTCTTCCGTGGTCTGTCGGATTTGCTCAGTCAGGCAACGAAAGCAGTTCCAAGCAGACTCGTATCAAATCCGAAAAGAGTTCTGGCGGTGGCGCCAGTGCCTCGTCCTCATCGTCAGGTACTGCGTCGGGCTTCGGAAGTGCGAGCAGCGGCGGCAGTAGCGGGGGCAGCAGCGGTGGTGGTTCGTTCGGAAAAAGCGGCGGATCCAGTGGTGGCGGTGGCCGTAAGTTCGGCAACGGGAATTCTGGCGGAAGTTCAGCGAGTGGCGGATCCTCGAAATCGAATAGCAAGGCTTCGGTTTCAGTGAATGGCGGATCCGGTGGTGCTGCTGACGGGACGCTTGGTGGTCGAGGCGGAAATCGAGTGAACAAGTCGTCGGAGTCAAATTCAACGACAACCACAAACGGCGTTCAGGTCACGACCCATCGTGAAATGACTGACGAAGGGGAAGAGATCCGCGTGACAGCACAGGAAAAGCTGCGCGACATTCAAATCCGTCAAAGTGAAACCGACGGGATTGAAGTCTTTATTCGTCCCACGAAAAAGAACCCGGATCAGACGATCACCAATGTCACGGCGGCAACAGCGGATGAACTGAAGTTACAGAATCCCCAGGCGTATGAAGTCTATCGAAAGTACCTGCAATCCAATCTGAAGAAGATTCGCACGAATCAGACTCAGGAAGGAGCATTCGATAACGCAGACAATGAAACGGAATCCAATCCCGCTCAGCAGCTGATGATCAAGCACCTGCGTGAAGTACTTGACCAGGAGGACATTCCTGCAGAGAATCGCTCACAGATCGAGAAAATGTTGAAAGATCTTCAAGGTGGGGGATCGCCCAATCCTCTTGAACGACCGTAATTGCGGCAGCATCGCCACCCTGTGGAATGAGTTTCACAAACGCGGCTTGAACCCGGTCTGCCGCACTGTAGACGCCTGAAGATGGGAAGTCACTGTTCTTCAACCGCCGCAGAACAACGATTCCTGCCGTTTCGTCAAAGCCTTGAACCACGAAGGAAGTCAGCCTGCTGAGGGTCTTCTCAGTAAGCTCCGTCCCTTGTGGTTCAACGCTTTGCAGAAGTCCAGCCTGAATTCACCATCACTCGAACATTGACCCGCAGCAGGCGGTCACTCGGTGAGTGATCCATCAACAGACCGCCATTCCGTCGCGGTCTTTCTCCGTCGAGTTCTTTCAGGGCATGCTGTTGCCATGAACTCGCCAGATCTGCCGAAGGCGGGTGGAACTGCTGGAAACGGTTCCCCACTTTGGAATGCCT
>CAIWEX010000870.1 GCA_903911795.1 uncultured Schlesneria sp. | reverse complement strand
TGCCTGGCCTTCAAGAACAGTGTTCCGAAAAACCAAGCTTGGAATCGTACTACGTACGTCCAGCAACCGCATCAATACAGCAAAGCTGAATTCTCAGAACCATCCAACCAAATTGTCAAAGATCTGTTCGCTGCGTCGGTCTCGTGAGAGGCGACTGGCGAGAGGTGTATGTTATCTTCCGCGGACAGAATGTCAACTGGCCGGGCCAGAATTGTTTTCGGTTTTTGGAATCTGCCCCGCCGGCCGTTACATCCCGGAACATCAGCCTGTGTCGTTCACGTTTGCTTCTCGACGGTGTTTGAACGTTTTCTCGGGGTCGAGGAGACGTTCATTCAGCGACACTCGAGGCAACATTCTTCGGCAAGTTGCCTGATCTCACTGGAGATTTTCCATTATGACGAATGAAGCGACGCCGTAACGTTCGTCCACCGAAAACGTTGGGGAAAAGGCCGTTTTCCTTGAAATTACGGGAATAAAAGGGAAGGATAGTGGGTCCATTCAAATACGAGGCAGGTGTTCTGCCAAGATTGAAACGGGTTAAGAAATCGTTTGAGGAATTCAGTAATGAAGAAGTTTGCTTGCGGACTGGTCGCATTGGTTCTGGCTGTTGGTTGCGGTGGCGAAGCTAAGAAGGACGACAAGAAGCCAGTAACCCCACCGAAGACCGAAGCCAAGAAGGAAGAAGGCAAGAAGGAAGAAGCTAAGCCAGAAGCCAAGAAGGAAGAGCCAGCTGCTAAGCCAGAAGAAAAGAAGGAAGAGCCAGCTGCCAAGCCAGAAGTAAAGAAGGAAGAAGCTGCTAAGCCAGAAGAAAAGAAGGAATAGTTTACCTTTGATTCCGTTGCGACGGAGTCGGCAGGTTGATATTCATCAATGGGGTGGACGGTTCATTGCCGTCCGCCCCATTTGCATTCATGCGGTCAAGGCTTCAAATGCTGAACTCTGACCACCCGAATTCTTCATAAAGAAAGTTGCCGTTCATGCGACACGAGGGGTGGGAAGTCTTCGGGCGCCAGCAGGAAACACCAGTTCTGTGCCTCGACCTTGATCGGTTCGAAGCAAATCTTCAGTTGATGGCTCGCACGATCGCTACCAGTGGCAAGCAGTGGCGACCTCACTCGAAGTGCCACAAGAGCCCTGAAATCGCCCGTCGTCAGATCGACGCAGGAGCGATCGGCGTCACCTGTGCCAAGGTCTCCGAAGCCGAAATCTTCGCCGCAGCAGGCGTTCGAGACATCCTTATCGCTCACCTTCCGGTTGGCCCTGCACGGGTGCAGCGAATCTCAAATCTCTGCAAAACTGCTGATGTCATAACGACTTGTGACCATTACGCACAGGCCGTTCCATTGTCTGCTGCCTGTACGCAAATTGGCGTCATATGTCGCGTTCTGGTCGACATCAATATTGGAATGAACCGCACTGGAATTACTCCCGGACGCGACGCCCTGGAACTCGCCCAGGCTATTGACAAGCTCCCCGGGCTGAAATTGTCTGGTGTCATGGGTTATGAAGGGCATGCCATGCCCTTGATGGACGACGAGGCCAAGTCCCGGCTGATCCGGGATTCGTTAGCGCTGCTCAGTGACAGCGCCGATCAGTTCCGGCGGTCTGGCCTGTGCGGAGAAATTGTCAGTGCAGGTGGTACGGGGTCCCTGAGCTACGCCATCCAGTCGCCTGGAATAACCGAACTGCAGTCTGGCGGGGGAATCTTTGGCGACCCTTTCTACACGCGAATGCCTGGAGTATCAGGTTATCTTCCCGCGTTAACCGTGCTGTGCACCGTCGTTTCGCGCCCGAGCATTGATCGCGCGGTTCTTGATGCCGGCCGAAAGGCAGTCACTGCTGAATTGCATTCCCCTGTGGTGAAAGGGTTTGCAGATGCAAAAGTGACCATGCACAGCGCCGAGCACATCGTACTGGAACTCGGTCCAGAATCGCGAAACCTCAGGATCGGCGATCAACTCGAACTGATCGCCGGGTACGCCGACTTTACGACACCGCTGCACGATGAGTTCCTCTGTTTTCGAGGCAATCGTCTCGAAGCCATCTGGCCAATCACCGCACGTGGGAAGTTGGCATGACCGAGTCAGTAACACCGCAGCGAGTCCCCGCGCTGACGCGTCTTGGATTCGGTTCTTTCAAGATCGGCCGAAACGAAGGGATCAAGTACCCCAGCGGGTATTCTCTTCCGACAGATGAAGAGGTTGCCGCACTTCTCAACGGGATCCTGGATCTCGGCTGCAATCTGATCGACACCGCTCCTGCCTACGGTATCAGCGAGGAGCGAATCGGCCGAGCGATCAGCCATCGGCGTTCAGAGTTTGTGCTGTCCACGAAAGTGGGCGAAATCTTTGAGCATGGCCAATCGACGTATGACTATTCTGAATCATCAGTTCGGGCGAGTATTGAGCGCAGTCGCCAGCGTTTGAAAACGGATTTCCTTGATCTCGTTTTTGTTCATTCCAACGGCGAAGATCACCGGATCCTCACAGAAACGGCTGTCGTGCCGGTCCTGCAGGATCTGAAATCTCGCGGCATAATCGGGGCCATTGGACTTTCTGGAAAAACCACCGCCGGGGCGCAACTCGCGATGAGTTGGGCGGATGCGCTGATGGTGGAGTTCAATTTGCGAGATCAGAGCCACGCGGAGTTGATCACGGAAGCGGCGGCAGCGGGGATCGCAGTTCTGGTTAAAAAGGGGCTGGGTTCAGGGAGTTTTCCTGCTGAGGAATCGATTCGGTTTGTGCTGGGGCATTTAGGAGTGACCAGTCTAGTGGTGGGGGGACTCAGTCTACCCCACTTTCGGAACAACTGGCGCGTGGCAGTGGACTTGTCAGCGAAGCAAGGTTAACTTCGTCCCCCCGGTGGAACCATTGCAGTCTCCGACCACGGTGATTGTCGGGCCTTCGACCGCATCTCATTTTCAGAATTTCCCCAGGATCGACGTTGATGTCCTCAAACTCTGCTGTTGTCGATGAGCTTCGCTGGAAGAAGTTTCCTGTTTTGAATGATGGATTCGTCTGCCTGGTCGATGTGATGGGTGACGATTCGTCCGTCGTTCAGGCGGCACGAGTCAGCTACGGCGAAGGGACAAAAAAAGTCTCGGATGATCGTACACTAATTCGTTATCTCCTGCGGCATCGCCACACGACTCCGTTTGAAATGGCTGAGATCAAGCTGTTGGTGCGAGTTCCCATGGATTGCTGGCGACAATGGATCCGCCATCGCATGGCCAGTGTCAACGAGTACAGTACACGGTATTCGGTCGCGATCGATTCTGCCCAGTCAACGCCCGTTGAAGCCTGGCGAACTCAGGCTGAACAGAATCGTCAGGGGAGTGGTGAGCCTTTACCGACACAGATCGGAGAAAAGCTGACTGCCGAAGAGCAACATTTGCACGATGAGTCCCGGCGCGTTTACGAAGCTCGACTGGAAGCGGGTGTCGCTCGTGAACAGGCTCGTAAAGACCTTCCGCTGGCCACGTATACCGAAGCCTATTGGAAAATCGACATTCACAACCTGCTTCACTTTCTGGCGCTGCGGATGGATTCGCATGCTCAGGAGGAGATCCGGCTGTATGCCACAACGATCGGCCGCGAGATCCTGCGCCCGCTGTTTCCCGTTGTCTGGGAAGCCTTCGAAGATTATCGAATGGGGGGATCGTCGCTGAGTCGACTGGAGCAACAGGTGATTCGTGGCCTCATGACCCAGGCTGCAACCGCAGGGAAAGCTCCGCCGTACAGTCTTGAAGATTTCATGGCGGTTCAGGACCCGACATGGGTTGGACTGAGTCGATGCCGTGAACGCGATGAGTGCCGGGATAAGCTGATTGATTTAGGGCTGTTGCAGTCGTAGATCGCAACGCCTACAGGTGGAGAGACGCGAAGGTTGTGACCGGTTGTGATCCTGTGATGAGGAGACCTTCGATCGAGCGTTTCGGCGGGGTCGGGAGACGTCGGGAGACCCGCGCCGAATAGCAGCCGTAAAGCATTTGGTCGCGGAAGAAAACGCATATCGCGAGGTGTGACTCTGCGAAGAGGAAACCTTCGGTCGGGTGTTTCGGCGGGGTCGGGAGACCACTGCTATCAACATCTTTGGAGTGCATAACTCTTTGGTAATCATGGACTTTTGAACTGCGAAAATGGCGACTCGCGCCATGCGAGCCGAGATTCGGTCAAAGTTCGAATGCACTCGTGC
>CAIWEX010000869.1 GCA_903911795.1 uncultured Schlesneria sp. | reverse complement strand
CTGGATGCTGGCAGTGCATTTTCCGGAGCCGTGGTCAATCCGTTTTATGACTCACTGCTGGTCAAGGTTTCGGCACGAGGGCGACGGTTTCAGGATGCGGCCGCACGCATGGAACGTTGCCTGCAGGAATTCCGGATCCGCGGGGTCAAAACCAACATCCCGTTCCTGATCAAGGTGATGACTCATCCGCTGTTCATTCGCGGTGAGATTACCACTCGATTCATCGACGAAACACCTGAGCTGTTCCGGTTTGCGACCCGCAAAGACCGCGCGACCAAGGTGCTGACGTATCTGGCGGATACGATCCTGAATTCGGGCAAGACACATGCAGCGACGGCCGCTCGAATCAACCGGGCTCAGGCCCTGTTGCCAGACCTCGATTTGAATGCTCCAATTCCTCCCGGTACCCGCAACAAACTTCAAGAACTGGGGCCGAAGAAATTCGCAGACTGGGTTCGTGATCAGAAACCGCTGATGATCACTGACACCACGATGCGTGATGCTCACCAGTCACTGCTGGCAACACGTTTCCGCACGCATGATCTGCTGGAAATTGCAGACGCGTATGCTCGTCTCTGTCCTCAATTCTTTTCGCTGGAAATGTGGGGTGGGGCCACGTTTGATACCGCCATGCGGTTCAACAAGGAATGTCCGTGGGATCGGCTGTCGCAACTGCGGGAAAAGATTCCCAACATCCTGTTCCAGATGTTGCTGCGGGCGTCAAACGCGGTCGGCTATACGAACTATCCCGACAACATTGTGGTCGAGTTCGTGAAGGAAGCAGCTCAAGCCGGTATGGATGTGTTCCGCGTGTTCGATTCCCTGAACTGGGCGCCGAACATGAAGGTCGCGATGGATGCCGTTGTCGACTCCGGCATGATCTGTGAAGCGGCCATCTGTTACACCGGTGACATCCTCAATCCAGGCCGACCGAAGTACAACCTCAAGTACTACGTCAACTTGGCTAAAGAGCTGGAAAAGATGGGGGCACATATGCTCGCCATCAAGGACATGGCAGGCCTTTGCAAGCCCGCCGCGGCCGCAACACTGATCAAGACGCTGAAGCAGGAAATTGGGATTCCGATTCACTTCCACACCCACGACACCGCGGGAATTCAGGCGGCATCGATCCTGATGGGTAGCGATGTTGGCCTGGACGTTGCCGACGCAGCACTCGCCCCGATGTCTGGCGGCACCTCGCAACCGAACCTCAACGCACTCGTCGAAGCGCTGAGGTTCTCGGACAGAAATCCGGGGTTGAAGACCGAGAACCTCGATTCGCTGGCTCGCTACTGGGAAGTAGTCCGTCAATACTACCTTCCGTTCGAAACCGTGATGCTTCCAGCGACGGCCGACCTGTATCAGCACGAAATGCCAGGTGGCCAGTACACGAATCTGTATCAGCAGGCCAAGGCCTTGGGACTGGCTGACCGCTGGCCTGATATCTGCCGGTTGTATGCAGATGTGAACCAGTTGTTTGGCGACATCGTCAAGGTCACGCCGAGTTCCAAGAGTGTCGGCGACATGGCGTTGTTCATGGTTGCCAACGAATTGACTGCGGCCGACATTCTGGACGAGAACAAAGATCTGTCATTCCCGGAGTCGGTGATCGACCTGATCAGCGGCAAGATGGGTCAACCCCCTGGAGGTTTCCCGGCAGCGGTGCAGTCTCGCATTCTGCGAGGCAAGCCTGTCGTCACGGGGCGACCTGGAGAAAGTCTTCCGCCGGCTGATTTCAAAGTTGCTGCGGACAAGGTTCGAGCGATTCTGAAGCGTGAACCATCCAATCGCGATGTTGTCACATGGCTGCTCTATCCGAAAGTCTTCGAAGAGTTCGTGGCCCACGTTGAAAAATACTCTGATACCAGCGGACTGCCGACTCCGGTCTTCTTCTATGGCCAGGCGCCCGGCGAAGAAATTGCGGTGGACATCGAACCCGGTAAGCGGTTGATCGTACGGTTCCTGACAATCGGTGATCCGCATGCCGACGGCCAGCGGACGATCTTCTTCGAACTCAACGGACAACCGCGCGACGTCACCGTTGTCGACAAATCACTGGAACCCGCAGCAACATCCAACATCAAGGCTGACCCCGCCAATTCCAAGCACCTTGGGGCAAGTATGCCGGGGATGGTGGTCACTGTTGCCGTTCAGCCGGGCGATAACGTGAAGAAGGGCCAGAAGCTGTTCAGCCTGGAAGCCATGAAAATGGAAACCAATCTGACCGCCGAACGTGATGGCAAGATCGGTCAAATCCTCGTCAAGCGAGGAACTCAGGTGGCAGCTGGCGATCTGCTGATGATGTATGAATGATCTGACGACTGCTTCGCG
>CAIWEX010000868.1 GCA_903911795.1 uncultured Schlesneria sp. | reverse complement strand
TCGGCGACGATCGACCGGCAGATGCGACGGCCGCAGTGAATGTCGACGGCGGAAAAGATAAGTCGGTTGAAGAGCTGACAGCATCCATCCGAAAGTCTGTTGTCGTTGTCACATTTCGCGGTCGCGATGGCGAACGGCAGGGACTCGGCAGCGGATTTATCATGGATTCCAATGGCCTGATCGCGACGAATCTGCACGTCATCGGTGAAGCTCGGCCGATCGCGATCGAGATGCAGGATGGCCGCAAATTTGATGTGACTGCAGTGGAAGCGACTGAGCGGTCATTGGACCTGGCTGTGCTCCGTGTCGATGCCAAAGATCTTCCGGCCTTGCCCCTGGGGAATTCCGACGAACTTGTTGATGGCCAACCGATCATTGCGATCGGGAATCCCGTCGGGTTGGAGCGAAGCGTTGTCAGTGGCGTGTTATCCGGTCGTCGTGAGATCGATGGACGATCGATGCTGCAATTGGCGATTCCGATCGAACGAGGCAACAGTGGTGGTCCGATCCTGGATCTGCGAGGCCGAGTTCACGGCGTGGTGACTCTGAAATCGCTCAAAACAGAAAACCTCGGCTTCGCCATGCCGGTGAACGCCCTGAAGCCGCTCCTCAAGAGTCCCAATCCGATTCCGATGAGTCGCTGGTTGACGATTGGTGTGCTCGATCCTGAAGAATGGACGGCTCTGCCCGGGGGGCGTTGGCGTCAGCGGGCAGGTCGGATTTTGGTTGATGGACGAGGTGGTGGCTTCGGGGGACGATCTCTTTGCCTGTCCACGATGGACGCTCCCAAGGTCCCGTTTGAGATGGCGGTCGAAGTTAAGTTTGAACCGGGTGATGGTGCCGCAGGACTCGTCTTTCACGCCGATGGTAGCGACCGTCACTATGGGTTTTATCCGAGTAACGGCAGCGTCCGCTTGAGCCGGTTCGATGGTCCTGATGTTTATGCCTGGAAGGTGCTGCAGGAAATTCGCTCGCCCTATTTGAATAAAACCGGCTGGAACTGGCTCAAAGTTCGTGTTGAAAAAGAACGCCTGCAATGTTTTCTGAATGACGAACTGGTGATAGAACTGAAAGACACTGAGTACACCACCGGCCGGGTTGGCCTCTGCAAGTTTCGACAGACAGAAGCTGAGTTCAAGGGATTTCACGTTGCTGAATCGATTGCACGGACTCAGCCATCGGCCGAAACGATCGACCGGATTTCCAAAGTCGTTGCTGATCTCAAGGCCGACAGAGATCTGCCGTCGGCATCCGAGAAACTGCTGCCCGATGGCGAGGTTGGGGTGACGACGCTTGAGGAACTCGCAATCAAGCTGGAACAACAGGCGCAGCGAGTCCGCAAGCTGGCGACTGATCTGCAAACCAGAAAGACATTGCAGGAGTTCAAGTCGACGCTGGAAAAGCGGGACCCTGGTATCGATCTGCTCTACGCGGCGCTGTTAATTTCACGATTGGATAACCCCGAACTGGACCTGAAAGCGTACGTCGGTGAAGTCGAGCGTCACGCGCGGCGGGCTCTTGCCAAATTGCCGAAAGATGCCAATGAAGCCGACCGTTTTGCGGCGCTGAACCGGTACTTGTTCGAAGAGCAGGGATTTCATGGCAGTCGGACCGATTACGACAATCGTTCGAACAGCTACTTGAACGAAGTCCTGGATGATCGTGAAGGATTGCCGATCACGCTTTCCGTCGTCTACATCGAGATTGCCAGGCGAATGGGGATCAACGTGGTCGGTGTCGGAATGCCTCGACATTTTCTCGTCAGATTTGAACCGCGTGCAGGTGAACCTCAACTGGTCGACGTGTTTGAACGAGGAAAACTGTTGACCAAGGGAGATGCCCGGGAACTGTATGAGTCGCTGAGTGATCGCCCCTGGGAAAACTCGTTTCTGGACGTGACAACTTCGACGGCGATTCTGGAGCGGATGCTGGAAAATCTGACGGGCTCGGCGGTCGATTCGCAAGACGGTGAGCGGTTGCTTCGCTATGTCGAAGCGTTCCTGCTCATTAAACCGGATGCGAGTCGGCAGAGGTACTACCGGGCGATGCTCTGCTATCAGACTCAGCGTTGGGCTCAGGCAAAGAGCGATGTGGAATGGCTTCGCAAGAACGATCCGAACCTGAGCGAAGAGGAACTGGACAAGATGCTGCAGGCGATCGAACGCGATTCACAGAAGTGATCGAACGACGCACCGCATCCGGCGATGATCGATCGCTCGGGCCTGCTTTTGCCCGTTGAGAAAAGTTTCCACGCTGGCTCGATTCTGAATTCTTACGAATTCAGCTACAACAGATTCCGCGTCGCACGCGGATCCGTCACTCCAACGTTTATTGTCCTCAGGTACCATCGAATCCATGCCAGCTAATCTCCCTCCGCAATATCAGAAGGCTGAAGAAGAATATCGCAAGGCCCAGACGGCCGCGGAACGGTTTGAAATCCTTGAACGGATGCTTGTGCTGATCCCCAAGCATAAAGGGACGGAAAAGCTGCAGGCGGATCTGAAAACGAAGCTCAAGGAGACAAAAGGAGATATTCAAACCGAAAAGACCGCCCCTAAGGGAGGCAAGGTCTATCGGTTCCCACGTCAGGGGGCTGCACAGGTGATTCTGATTGGCGGCCCGAATGGGGGGAAAAGCCGTATTCTCAAGGACCTGACGAAGGCGGAACCGGAAGTGGCGGATTACCCATTCACCACCCGTGAACCGATGCCAGGGATGATGGCGTTCGAAGATGTGACGGTGCAGCTCATCGATACTCCGCCGATCACCGACAGTCTGTTTGAGCCGTATCTGGTTAACTTCGTTCGATCGGCAGATCTGGTCATTCTGGCGTTTGATGGGACATCCGACGATGCTCCCGAAGCAACCGCGACGGTGATTGATCAGTTCCGTCAACGAGCCACCATTCTTTCGACGGCGACGGGGTTTGATGAGGATGATTTCTCGAAACTCTGCGTCAAGACGCTGCTTGTCGTGACTCGCGGCAGTGATTCTGGCGTCCAGGACCGGCTCGATTTTCTGCGCGAGATGGTTCCCACACTGTTTGCCACGGTGAAGGTTGACCTGGATAAGACCGACGAACGCGATCAACTGCGCAAGGCGATCTTCGACGCCTTGGGGTTGATTCGTCTGTATACGAAGGCACCGGGCAAGCCTGCGGATTACACGTCGCCATACACGATTCCGGTGGGGGGAACCGTTGAAGACCTCGCTGGTAAAGTTCATCGCGATCTGGCGGAAAAGCTGAAATTCGCCAAGGTCTGGGGTACGAGTGCTGCGGACGGCCAGAGTGTCGGACGGGACCACGTTCTGGCGGACAAGGATCTGGTCGAGTTGCATTCCTGACGGGAACTATAGTCTTGACCGATTCGCCGCAACTTCGAAAGACTCTTGGACCGCTGACATTGTGGGGGCTGGGAGTCGGCTACGTCATCTCAGGCGAGTATTTCGGTTGGAATCTGGGTTTACCCGCTGGTGGTTCGGTGGGATTGCTGCTGGCATTCCTGCTTGTGACCACCATGTATGTGACGTTTGTCTTCAGCTATGCCGAACTGGCATGTGCCATTCCGCGTGCGGGTGGCGGGTTTGTATATGGGATTCGAGGTCTGGGCCGGCTTGGTGGATATCTGACGGGCGTGGCTCAAGTCATGGAGTTTGTGTTTGCACCTCCTGCAATTGCGATGGCCGTCGGGGCCAACCTGCAGATCTGGTTTCCCGAAGTTGATCCGCGCTGGGTGGCGATTGCCTGTTACTTCTTGTTCACACTGCTGAATATCTGGGGTGTCCAGCAGGCCGCGACGTTTGAACTGGTAGTGGCGATCCTGGCAGTGGGAGAAATCCTGCTGTTCGCCTGCCTAGTGGGACCGCACGCCAGCCTCGCAAACTTCACGGCGAATCCCTGGCCGCACGGATGGCAAGGCTGCTTTGCGGCACTCCCGTTCGCGGTCTGGTTTTATCTTGCCATTGAAGGAGTCGCCAATGTTGCAGAGGAAGCTCGCAATCCCCAGCGTGATATCGCGATTGGATTCGGTTCGGCACTTTTTACGCTGGTTGTGCTCTCCAGTACAGTGATGGTCTGTGCTGTCGGTGTCGGTGGTTGGGAGCGGGTGGTTTATTCGTCCCGAGACTTAAGTCTGAACAGCACGGGCAGCCTTGTGATCGCACCAGGAGCGGTGATGTCGGACAGTCCATTGCCCTTGGCATTAACACAGGTGCTGACGAAAGACCATGCCATGTCACATCTGCTGATCGGCATTGGCGGATTGGGACTAATTGCTTCGCTGAACGGTATCATCCTGATTGCGGGACGCGCCATCTTTGAGATGGGGCGAGTTGGATTCCTGCCTGGTTTTCTTGGCATCGCTTCAACTCGAACGCGAACGCCGATCGGGGCACTGCTGGCAAACTTTGGGATCGGTGTCGCGGCGATACTGTTGGCAGATACTGGTCGATTGATCACGCTGGCGGCTCTGGGGGCAGTGACGCTATACCCGCTCTGCATGCAGACAGTGATCAATCTGCGAAAATCCGAGCCCGATTTGCCTCGACCATTCCGGACTCCGTGCTATCCCTACTTTCCACGCTGTGCGCAAATTCTGTCGTTGTTTGTGCTGGGAACCATGCTGTGCGTCAATTTCGATATCAACGCCCCCGCCACATCTGTCACCGTCTGGTATGCGGCGGTACTGCTGATTGCCTTCCTCTATTACGCACTTGTGCTTCGTCAGGCGACAGATAGTCGATGATACTTCCTGGTTGGTGGGCAGCAAAAACCCCGGATCATTAGTCGCACGACAAACGCATCCCGACGGTCGCTCGGCTATCTGAAGGAAGAAAGAGATTTGGAACACTGATCGCCGCTGATTCACGCTGATCCAGTATACGAAGAAGAAAGCACCCAGCACGCTTCGAAGCAGCATGATGGCAAAGCCATTTCTCCCTCAGTCTGATCAGTGGCTATTAGCGGAGATTAGTGTTCCTGACTTCCTCATGGCTTCTGAAGAGCTCCAGTCCCCTTCCAGAACGGGGCTCGCGACCGGGTGCGTGTCTGGTACGTTTTCAGATAACGAACATATTCTGGATCCATCTCACGCGCCAAACCGTCCTGATGGGCATAAACCGTCATCGCCTGGAACGGCAATGGTTCCGAAGTCTCGCCGTAAACGGTATTGGGGTCGCAGTCCTTGTCCCAACCGACATTATTGATCACAAAGTCTCGTACCCAGCCCTCAGGGATCGGTTCCAATGGGACTGTGAATGCCAGTTGGACTTCATCTCCGGGATGCATGACGAGCAGATGGTCATCCCGCTTTGTCAGCAGGGGCAGAACATTTCCAAATCGAGTAAAGGCTCCTGAAATCGGCGGCCACATATCTCCCGGAATCAGACGGTCGTAGAAGAACTGGTCTGGACCGTTTCCTGATGCTGGCCATTCCCGATACGAGACTCCGCCGCGGTCAATCAGGTCGGCCTTGGCCAGCTTCAGTTCAGTCTGACGAAATTCCACGGGCGAATCGTCGACCGTGAAGAATGCGGCGTCCCAATAGAACTCCATCGTTGTGACGATCCGCAGGCGATGATCTGTCGAGCCGGGTGCGAAGACATCAGAGATATCGACTGCGATTGTCTTCGTCTTTCCGCCCGGGAATCCCATGAACGGACGCACTTCCTGCCATTTTCCCTGCGAATCGACAGCATGTAGGGCTGGCGGACGCGGCTGCACCAGATCGGGGTTCTGTGAATGCTGGACTCGTAACGATGTGCTGCCAGGATAGACCCAGCCTGTCAGATACAGCATGACTCGCGGGGGGGCTTTTCCGTTGTCGCTTGAGTCCCAGTTGCCGAGGTCAAGTTCCAGATAGTGTTCTTCTGTCAGTCCCTGCGCCAGTTTGTTATCGAATGTCTTCGTAAACTGACCATCTCGGGTTTTGACTTGATCCAGCAAGTCACGTCCCCGACTGTCTCTGGCCGCAACTGGGACTCGCGGGCGGGAAACCGTATGGATTTGATGTTCCGCAAGCGATGCAGGCCCGACCTTTTCATTCGTGAAAACATCAGTTCCTTTGGGGTGATCGACGGCGAACAGGCGAATCTCGTCGAAGTATTCGACTTCCCACAACTCGGCGGTCACTCGCAACTGATACTGCCCCTCTTTCGGACGCAACATATTTCCGTCGATCTTGAGATATTCCCATTCGCGCCATGGAGCAACGACATTTTCGGCAAACTTCAAACCGAGGGGAGCGTTCCATAGCAGGTCTGTGCAGAAAGCGAACTTTTCCCCGTCCCAAGTGTAGAGGTACGGACAGGACCCCGCCAGTTTCTGCTCTTCGCAAACCAACTGGTTTGGATTGGGCGAGACAACATTTTGAGGCATTCCGTTCGTCCACAGGATTCGAATGGCGTCCGCTTTTTTCTGAGGCCCCAATCCAAAATGCGTGATTGCCCCCTGCACGACCTGAGCCTGGTAACGGGCGCCAGCGCGAACTTCGATCGTGGATCCGATTCCATGATGATTGACACGGCGGCTGTAGTTCTGCTCATTCGGCTTGATCTGAACGGCGGACAATGCCACGTCGAGCCAGCCATTGGCATTTCCCCCGTCATTCGATTGCCATCGGACGCCATCAGCGGTGGCCAGAATCAAATCTTCGTCCCCATCGCGATCGACGTCTGTGACCGCAGCCGTTTGTATTCCGGCAAGGTCTCCGGCGGATGCAGGTGTCAGCAGGGAATATGTTCCATCCGCTTTGCCACGGTAAATTCCTGCGACCGGTTTCTCGAGTACCAGCAGATCGCGAATCCCGTCATTGTCGTAGTCCAGCGAAAACGCCCTCTCGGCAGGGCCTTCATTGATCTTGATGAGCCGACTGGCAGAAACCAATCCTGCAACCGTGGTCTCGGTCACGACAATTCTCACTCCGCTGGGACCTGCTGCGATCACACTCCAGCTTGGATTACGACCAATCTGTTCCACTCGCAACCATTGCGAATTCTTTAATGCGGCAAAATCTCCCTCAAGACTTCGCCAGCGAAAGCGGCCATGTCGCACGTTTTCGAGAATTCCCAACCCTTCCATTCCCGAGACGAGAATGTCCTGGTCACTATCACGATCCCAGTCCACTACGACTGCGCTGATCGGGACGAATGTGGCAGATGGAAGCTTTGAGCGATCCGTGATCTCCTCAAAACTCCAGTTCCCGCGATTGGACCAAAGCTGGATTCCATTCGTGGTGATCGTGAGCAGGTCGATGTCTCCATCCAGGTCCAGATCGGCCGGAACAACCGACTTTACCTGACGCAGTCCGTCCATCGCCTCACCGAGCGGTTTACTGACGAATTCGCGAGTTCCGGCTGCTGCCGCAGGGCGGTTTTCAAAGGCTTTGAGTCCGCCACTGCCAAAAATCAGGATATCGACGTCTGCAACCGCACACCCATTTCCCTTTAATTGTTCCTTCAACTTCAAGTCGGCATCGTCGTCGAGATCGACAGTCAGCAGTCGTTCGAAGCCCTCCTCAACATTCATCGTCGTGACAACGGCGGGGGTCTCGTCGGATGGTGCGAGAGGGAACGAAAACGTCAGCTTAGTCCCTGCCAGGGACACTCCATCGGCCACCCCGTTGAGATCAAAGTCACCGACGGCAACTTCAGTGGAGTGCGGAGCCAGCGACAGTTTCTGCTTGTCATTGCTGGTGAATTTGACCGGGATCGGACTTAAATCTTGACCTGCAACACTTTCGGCCGCCGCATAGAACTTTGAACCAAAGTCGAGCAGGACGTATTCTAGGGAATTTAGACGAACGTAGCGTTCGTCACGTGCCGCCTCGGCCACGATGACGTTGCGAATGACCATGGCAGTACTGTTGGCGGCGGGCCACTGGCCAGCCGCAGCAACAGTCGTCAATTTGTCCAGCATCTGAACAATATCAACGCGACTGCTAGTCTTGATCACGGCAGCGAACGGCAGCAAAGATTCTTTCGCCTTGGCGACAGTTTCTGCCAGGCCAGGATCTTTCCTTTGGGCCTGTAACGGAAGCCAGTCTTTCAGCACAAACAGATTGTCCCCTTCCAGTTCGTAGACCTTGCGAAGAGCTTCCGCAGTCTCAGGGGCAATCGGGTCACCCGGTGAAATCGGTTTGAGCAGGAACAGATCATACCATGCTGGTGCCGACTTCGGAGCCATTTCCGTCGCCCGCTTCAAAGCTGTGGCTGCCTGTTCGGTTTCGCGAGCTCTCACCGCGATTCGTGCAGAGAGCACCAGAGGAATGTGTGAGGCTGGCTCCAGCCGGGCCGATGATTCGGCGGCTTCACGCGCCTTCGCAAGAGCAGTCGTAAATCGTTCCGGTTCTCGCGCAGCATCGACTTTTTCCAGGGCCAATTCGCGGCAGATCGTCAGGTTGCGGGGGCCGAACGGATCATCAGGGACCTGGCGGATGATCTCAAGCAGTACCTTTTCCGCCTGTTCAAATTGATGGTTTTCCAGGTAGCCGATCGCAATGTCGCGTTGCGACAACAGGGCGGCAACCGCATCTGCCGACAGTTTTGCGGGACCATCGCCTGACTTAACAGATCCGGCCGGTCCGTGATCTCGCAAATAGATGAACATCACGACCAGCACCACGGCCGCGATAGCAATCAGGGTGGCCGGGAGAATCCACATGACTCGGGGCGTGGGAGTCGTTGGGGTCGATGACGGCGAAGGTGTCGACGAGTCGTCCATGGAATCCGGCCCTGATTCAAAGATGTGTGAATTTCACGAATTGGCGATGAGTAATTCAGGCATGACGGTGTAATGAATGCTCTATGGCAGCAATGCTCTGCTGCAGGACATGTCCTGCAGCGTGGCATCTGCGAGAACCACGGGTGCGTTCAACACCAGCAGGTTATTGCAGCAGACTTCGCTTCAGCACGTCCTGAGCCTGTGCGAAATACGGCTGCCAGACGATTTCGGGGCTTCGATTCTTCAAGCAGTCGCGAACCTTCTGCAAGGTGTTGCGAGCCATGTGTGGGCATTGGTTACAGGCACAGGTTTCTCCTGTGGAGGTCATGATGCCTGGAACGGGAATGTACTCATGCTGGGGAGCGATCTTCATCAAGGGGTGAATCATGTTGGCTTCGGTCGCGACCAGAAACGTCTTTCGTTCTGGAATCGAGGCGACGTACTTGCGCATCTTTTCAGTCCCACCAATGACGTCAGCAATCTCCAGGATGTTGGCTGGACATTCCGGGTGTGCCATCACCAGCGAACCGGGATGATTTCGCTTGGCTCGCATCAGATCCTGGATACTGAAGACTTCGTGAACCATGCATGATCCGGGCCACAGGATCATCGGACGGCCAGTGACGGAACTCAGGTAACGCCCCAGGTGCTGATCGGGAACGAAGAGGATTTCCTTATCTGCGGGAACCCGGTCGATGATCTCGCGAGCGTTCCCACTGGTCACAATCCAGTCGCAGAGGGATTTGACCGCAGCAGATGTGTTGATGTACGCAACCGTCTGGAAGTCATGGCCCTGAGCTCGCAGTTCTGCCTGATAGGCTGCCAGGCGGTCCGCAGGACAGCTTTCTGCCAGTGAACACCCCGCCTGAAGGTCTGGCATCAGTACAGTCTTTTCGGGACTCAGAATCTTGGCGGATTCGCCCATGAAGTGGACGCCGCAGAAGACAATCGTTGAATTGGTGATCCGCGTGGCGTCGCGAGCCAGTTTCAGACTATCCCCTGTAAAATCGGCGATGTCCTGCAGTTCACCACCCACGTAGAAGTGAGCCAGAATTGCAGCGTCCTGCTCTTTCTTCAAGGCATCAATCTCATCCATCAGATCCAGCGGATCTTCATTGATTACCGCAGGAGTGAACGGGGAGAGCACTGGAAGTTCCATGATACTTGTCCAAAAATTCGGATGTCTAACCAAAACTCTGTCGTCTCCCTTCCATTTTCGCGAGGGACGCTCAGAATGCAACGGGGTCGGCGATCCAGTTTCCGCCGAATCCCGACTTCAACGATCAACTGTTAGCGATCTGACCGTCAAAAAATGCGGATGAATTGTGGAATTCCTGCCAGAATTGACGATGTCGAACGCCAAAATCCATCCCGAAGGGAACCCATGACTGCGGCCAATCCCCTGCGAATTCTGATCATCGGCGCTCACCCGGACGACTGTGAAATCAAAGCGGGAGGAATAACCGCGATGTACAGGGCGGCCGGACATCACGTCAAATTCGTCAGCGTCACCAATGGAGAGGCCGGTCACCAACGTTTGCAACCGGCGGAATTGGCGGCAACGCGTAAGGCGGAAGCTCAGGCGGTTGCCGACCTGATGGGGATCGAATACGAAATCCTTGGTAATCGCGATGGTCGGTTGCTTCCGACACTCGAAGCTCGTTTTGAATTGATCGCGTTGATCCGCCGGTACAAACCGGACCTCATCCTGACGCATCGGCCGAACGACTATCATCCCGATCACCGGGCCACATCGACACTGGTTTGCGACGCAGCCTATATGGTCATCGTTCCGCATATCGTTCCTGAAGTGCCAGCCCTGCGAGTCAATCCGGTGATTGCTTACCTGTCAGATCATTTTCAGCGACCGGCCCCGTTCGCGCCGACGATTGTGATTGATGTTGAACCGGTGCTGGAGTCGATCCTGGATCAGATGGAATGCCATCGCTGCCAGTTCTACGACTGGCTGCCGTATACACTCTGTCAGGAAAAGGATTTTCCGACGGACCCAGTCAAGCAGCGAGAATACCTGCGAGAATTCTACGCCAATTTCAATGGGCCTCTGGCAGACCGCTATCGGGATCTCGTTGTGAAGACGTATGGCGAAGAACGCGGACGAAAGATCCGGTACATTGAAGCCTTCGAACCCTGTGAATATGGTTCACCGCTGACCGATGCCAACAAAAAGATCCTGTTTCCGATGCTTCCCTGACGCGTCGTATCCGAATGTGAAAGCAACGCCGAACTTCAAACTCCCGTGATACCAAGAAGTGCCCCATGCCGATTTCGCTTGACTCTTTACTCGATTCTTCAGATTCCACCCTGTGGGAAGTCATCACGAAGGGGGACGGTCCGCCGGGGGAATTGCCGTTGACGGAAGAGTTGTTGCTGAATGCACCGAGCGGCGACTTGTTCGGACTGACACAAAACGCAGGAATGGGCTGGAATCCGACACAACTGCTGCGTAAACAGTTCTTGATTCTCAGCACTCAAGGGGGGATTCGTGGAGAAGATGGAAAGCCGATCGCGCTCGGGTATCACACGGGGCACTATGAAGTCGGTTTGCTGATGCGTGCGGCGGCAGAGGAACTTGATCGGCAGAATTCTTTGCCGTTTGCAGGCTATGTCAGTGATCCCTGTGACGGTCGAACACAGGGAACGATCGGCATGATGGACAGCCTCGCCTATCGCAACGATGCGGCTGTCGTATTGAAACGTCTGATTCGCTCGCTGCCAACACGGCGCGGTGTCATTGGAGTTGCCACCTGCGACAAAGGACTCCCTGCGATGATGATGGCACTCGCGGCCCAGCGCGACTTGCCGTGCGTCATCGTTCCCGGAGGTGTCACACTCCCCCCGGCCACGGGTGAGGATGCTGGCAAGGTCCAGACGATCGGTGCTCGCTTCGCGCACGGTGAAATCACCTTGGAAGAAGCTGCAGAAGCGGGTTGCCGTGCCTGTGGTTCACCAGGGGGAGGTTGTCAGTTTCTGGGGACTGCGGCAACATCGCAAGTGATTGCCGAGGCCCTCGGGATGGCCTTGCCGCATTCGGCCCTTGCTCCATCCGGTCAGCCGATCTGGCTGGATGCTGCTCGCCGTTCGGCACGTGCGGTCGTCGAACTGGAGCGATTGGGCAAGTCGATGAAGGATGTGTTGACCCCGGATGCTCTGCACAACGCGATGGTGATTCATGCCGCGTGCGGTGGGTCTACAAACTTGCTGTTGCATATTCCCGCAATCGCCTTTGAAGCGGGACTGACACGCCCCAACGTCGATGACTGGAGCCGGATCAATCGCCAGGTTCCTCGGCTGGTGGATTGCCTTCCCAATGGTCCGATCGGGCATCCCACAGTTCGGTTTTTCCTGGCGGGAGGTGTCCCTGAACTGATGCTCCACCTGCGGACACTAGGAATGTTGAAGCTGGATGCCATGACCGTCTCAGGTCGCAAGCTAGGGGATGTCCTGGAATGGTGGGAACGATCTGAACGGCGTGTTCGTTTGCGAGAACTTCTGGTGGCACGCGATGGTGTCGACCCCGATACGGTGGTGATGTCACCTGCGGCTGCAAAAGAACGCGGGCTGACGAGCACTGTGACATTTCCTGTCGGGAACATCGCCCCCGAGGGGTCGGTCATCAAGAGTACCGCGATCGACAAGACCGTTGTCGATTCCGATGGGGTCTATCGCAAGCTCGGCCCTGCGCGAGTTTTTACCTCTGAAAAGTCCGCTATTGCTGCAGTGAAGGGACGAACTGACAATCCAATTCGGGAAGGTGACGTCATCGTCTTGATGTGCCGCGGTCCGCTCGGCTGCGGAATGGAAGAGACCTATCAGATCACGTCTGCTCTGCGCTATCTGCCATTTGGGAAGCAAGTCGCACTCATCACCGACGCGCGGTTCTCGGGGGTTTCGACTGGAGCGTGTATCGGACATATCGGCCCCGAAGCACTGGATGGAGGTCCGATTGGCAAGCTGAAGGATGGCGACCTGATCCAGATTGAAATTGATACTCGAAATCTGACAGGGACCTTGAACTTTGTAGGAACTCCTGAGGAACGCCTGACTCCCGAAGCGGGGGCAGCGATCCTCGCCGGGCGAACGCCGGCACAACCCCTGCATTGTGATCCGAATCTACCTCCAGAAACTCGGTTGTGGGCACTGCTGCAGCGAGCTGGCGGCGGAACGTGGGCGGGATGTGTTTACGATGTGGACAAGATCGCGGCAGCGATGAGTGGTAGCCCGAACCAATAGAAATTGCTTGTCCTGCCAGCGAATCAGAAGTTGAATACGACGGTGATCGAGTTTGGTCGTGACTAAACGATTGGCGCCCAATCAAGTCGCACAGCGGTGTGCTCGACAATTCGCAGGGTCAACGTGCCAACGTTGTTAACCACTACTCTGCCTCGTCAAACTGATGGCGAGCGCGGTCTCATTGTGATCGAGGTGTTGGGCGACGTTCAATTACCCCGCGGAAGCGTCTTCGCCGCCGGCTGTTAGGTAACGAGACAAGAAACGACAGCGTCTCAACCAGAGAATCGCTGATAATCATTGAGCCAGTTGGCCAAAAGTCGCCACCAGTGGAATGAAGCTCTTCCACTGAAGGCGCCCTCGCCAGCAAAGGTCGGTGTTCCCACGATCCATATCGTTCGAGATCTTGGGGATGACGAATCTTTTCTCTGGATTTTGAGGAATGCATGGGTTTGGCATGATCAGTGCGAGATGGAACGACTGATCTGGAAAAAACTCTTTCAGGTCCAAATCTGAATCCTTCACGCGAAAGCTACCGTCCTCATGGATACACGTCCAGTCGCCCAACTCCTGTCTCGCTTCTGGTGGATAATCCTGTTGCGCGGGGTGTTTGCCGTTCTGTTTGGGATCGTGGCATTCGTTTGGCCTTCGCTGACACTTGTTTCGTTAACGTTGCTGTTTGCCATGTACGTCTTCGCAGATGGTGTGTTTGAAGTCATGCATGCAATCGGGCACCGCCAGGAAATCGAGAATTGGGGAATGCTGTTACTTGAAGGTACGTTCAGCATTCTATTCGGTCTGATTGCATTTGGGGCTCCGGAACTGACCACTGCCATCGGTACCATCATTGTGGCGTTCTATATTGCGACCTGGTCGATCGTTACGGGAGCAATGCGAATTTCGATGGCCGTGCGACTGCGAAAGGAAATTGACGGGGAATGGCTGTTGGGTTTCAGCGGACTCGTATCGATACTCCTGGGGTTGGTTGTCCTGGTTCGCCCCGCAATTGGGGCGTTGGGATTGCTCTACTTCGTTGCGGCGATGGCCGTGGTACTTGGAATGACTCTCATCGCGTTCGCGATCAAGGTTCGCATGTTTGCCATTCGAGTCCGGCAGGCAGCTCAATCCATTCGAGAATGATGGGCGAACGCACTGGCTTACAACCTGTCGATTCCACCAACTGAGTTCAGTTAAAAGTCGGGTACCTGCTCGGAATCAAATCACAATCGACACCACCTTAAGGAACAAATCATGGCGAAAACTGACGCATTAGCGGCGGCCTCTCACCTGTTGGTTGTCATTGACCACCAGGAAGCAAACGTCTACCGAACTGAGGTTATTGGGGCTGTTCCCGTACGGATTGTCCCGTTCGACCCGAGCGGCCATGGGCGGCATCTGCATTCTGCTCAAGAATGGACGGATGGCAAACGACTGCCGGAACGAAAGAGCTTTTACGAAGCTGTCGCCAAGACGTTGCAGGGAGCCGATCAGATACTGTTGTTCGGAAGCGGCACGGGGCGCAGCAGTGCCATGGAAATGTTGCTCGCCGACCTGAAGTCCCATCACCCTGACGTGGCTGAAAACGTGATTGGTTCAGTCGTCATAGACGCTCATCACACGACCGAAGGGAAGCTGCTGGCAAAGGCTCGCGAGTTCTATGAAACATTCAATCACAAGTGATCTGACCAGCGAGTTAAGACACGCCCCAAGTGACGTTGAACGAATATGACGGGATCTCGCGATAAACTGGATGCAGAACAACTGCGTTGACTACCCTGTTGGCGATGGAGTTGCAAGAATTCGGCAATTGAACAATTCAGCGGCGCACAAAGCTTCTGATCATTAGCAATACAGGGAATCGATGAAGCCAACAGGACATGCAACAGAAAGTGTTCGGGTTCCACGCCCAGCGTCACTGAAAAGTCTGCCCGAAGTCGTCGTCTACGAAAACCACGATTACGGCGGTCACCACAAGCGTACCAACCTCAACATGCAAGTCGTCGGAAGCGATCTGAACGACAAGATCTCTTCTATCATTGTGGTACAGGGAAAGTGGCGGTTCTATCGAGACCCCAATTTCCTGGGAGACTACTGGGACTTGGACGTCGGTTACTACCCCAGCATCGGAGTCGCCTCGGACGTGATCTCCTCATTTCAGTGCATCGAATACGATTGTTGACACTCGACGAAACGACAAGCTGGAATCTTTCACACTTACGATGCGTTTCACTCGTCGCTCGCGATTGCAGCGACGCCTGAATTCGATTCGCTTCGAGGGAGGTCTGGCTCGTCTAGGAACCAGCTGTCTCCAAAGCCGGCCTGGTAACACAGGCCATACTGTTTCGAAAGCTGTTTTCTCTTCGAAGGAATCCTGTCGTACCCGAAAAACAGGTTATTGCCCAGCGACGGCCTGAAGCGGATTAACCGAGGGCCTGATCGAGGACATCCGAGGAAACGTAAATCGGCAAATGTGGTGAGAAATGGACGGCCAATGCGACCGCATCACTGGGACGCGCGTCAATCTGGACCAGTTCACCATCCTTGCTGACGCGTAGCGACGCGAAATACGTATGATCTTCCAGGGTATGGATGATCACATCCTGTAGTTCGCCACCAAGTGCTTCAATACTCGATTTGACGAGGTCGTGCGTCAGGGGGCGTTGAGGAACTTCTCCGCGCACACGGCGATCAATGCTGGTGGCTTCAAACAATCCGATCAAAATCGGAAATGAGCGATCTCCTTCAACCTCACGCAGGAAAATGACCTGCTGATCGTTGATCTCACTGATGATGATTCGAGCCAATTCCATCTGGACAAGCACGGCAAAAACCCTCGCAACATTTGAACTGTGACCGCAGAAGTATATCAATTGCGGTGAAAAAGTTCAGTACTTCGGCGGGTACCGGACAGGGCCATTGCCTTTTTTAAGCTGGGGAGGATGTAGGGTGGAGTCAATGTTACCCACGTCTTTCTCTCTCGGTTGGGTGGCGGGGGCGCACTGGCTTTGCAGAAGCCCCCGAAATGGAACGCATTTGAACATGGGCTTCCCCAAAGCGGGGGCGCCCACCACCCCGTCGGTTCCGATGGACGACTGAAGACACGCATCTCCACAAACCGGACGCTAGCGCGTTCCGGCTGATGGTCGCAGGTTATTCGACGGTTTAGTGAAGTCGTTTGTGCGAGAGCAGACAAAATATCTTAATCACTACTCACGAAGGTTGATGCCGATGCGTCGCCGTTCTAGACTGATATTGCATGCAATCGTATGCTTTCAATTTCAGATTGTCTTCCGAGTTTTTCAAAGGGCCATTCCATGAAAGTTATTCACTTCAGGATTCCCCGTCGTCGGGCGGGATTCACGCTGATCGAGTTGTTAGTGGTGATTGCGATCATCGCAGTTCTGATCGCGTTGTTGCTTCCAGCCGTCCAGCAAGCACGTGAGGCGGCGCGAAGAACGCAGTGCAAAAATAATCTGAAGCAACTCGGCTTGGCACTGCATAACCATCACGACACTTACCTGCGGTTCCCTCCGGCAGGGGCCATGGATCAAAGTCCGATGGGAACCAACACGAACACAGCATCGGGCTCATCGTGGGGCAGCTCATGGCTGGTTTATATTCTTCCGTACATTGACCAGTCGACGATCTTCAACGGCTGGCAATTCACCAATAACTCCGGGGCATTCAACGGCAACAATAACGCTCTGGTTACCGGTAAATTCGTTCCCGGATACACGTGTCCTTCGTCGCCACTGCCAAAAGTCTGTACGAGCAATCCTGGTGTTGCGACTGCCAACTATGTCGGTGTTTCGGGTGCCGTCAACGGGCTGATTACCGGATATACTGAGTCGCGATTCAACGCACTTCCCGCTGGCGGAATCATCGGTGGTGGAGGGACTTTGATCCCGAACGGGAAGATCAACTTCCGCGATATGACCGATGGCAGCACAAATGTGATCGCTGCCAGTGAAAGCAGCGATTTCATCGTCGATAACACCGGGGCCAAGCGTGACTGGCGACCGAGCCAGCCGTGGGGTTGGATCCTGGGGGGAAAGAGCCCCGGCATCCCGCCAAACTACGATAATGCAGGTGGCGACAATCGCTCCCCTAACGCCATCACGATCCGGTATGGAATTAACAAGCGCGGGTTTGTTGACGATGTTCCGAACACGGGAGTCGGAAATGGCGGCAACTATCAGGGGGCAAATACTCCGATTAATTCGGCACATGTCGGTGGTGCCCACGTGCTTATGGGCGATGGGTCTGTTCGCTTCCTGTCGGATTCGCTGGGACTCGACGTGCTGGCGCGTCTCGCCACACGTGACGACGGACAGACCGTCGGAGAATTCTAGTCCGGGCTGTGGTCCGTTGTTTTCCAGCGTGAAACCTGTCAGGAATCACGCCGTTTTGTCAGATGGGCTTCAGCCACAGTTATTGAACTCAGGTGATGATACTCGCCAGTCGAAGCGGCATTGTGACCATTTGATGATCTTTTTATTGCGTATGTTTCAGTAGTTGAATGAAAGTCGGTAATCATCATGAATCGAACAGTCAAACTTTTGCTGACGATACTCGTGTGCTTGTCAGTCGCCTGCCAGAACGGACCTGCACAGCCCAAAAAGCATGCTGTCAGTGGTACAGTGACGCTTGATGGCAAACCGCTGAGTGAAACGGGAATGATCTACTTCAAAACGATCGCGACCGGCGATATCGATGCCATGGAGATTAAAGACGGCAAATTCAGTGGCTCTGCCATTCCCGGTGAACGTCGCGTCGAAATCGTTGTTTACCGTGTCACAATGCAGGACTTGAATGGGATGAAGGGCGAGGTCAAAGAAAACCTGATTCCTCCACGTTACAACAGCGAAACAACGTTGACCGCCAAGGTGACCCCCGAAGGTCCAAACCAGTTTTCCTTTGAACTCACGTCAAAGTAATTGGCAAGCAACTGCGGATCATTTGTTTTGAAACAACGTACTCTGCACGATTTCGTGGATCAAGGACTTTAACCCGTAATTCTTGTCACGAACGCGTGCGACGATCACATCGCACTTCGGCTGATCTGCCACGGTTGGGGCGGCACCAGTTGCGTATGCCAGCAGTTTTTCAGAAAGCGCCCTTGCGAGTTGGTCTTTGTCGCTGAGCAACAGTTCCTTGTATTCATCAATATTCCGGAATCGCCTGCCGTCAACCAGTTCATCAGCTGCATCGACAGGTGGCCCATTCAGATATCGCACTCGGCGGCCATTGATCGTGACGGGTTCACCCTCGTTGATTTTGCGGTAATGATCACGCCAGCCACCAATCACATCGAAGTTCTCCAGTGCAAAGCCTGGAGGGTCAATTCTGACGTGACAACTGGCGCAGTCGCCGTTGTCGCGGTGCTTCGCCAATTGACTGCGGATCGTCGTCGCTCCACGAATGTCTGGTTCTACTGCTTCCACATCAACGGTTGGCTTGGGAGGCGGCGTGCCCAGAATACGATCGAGTACCCAGGCGCCTCGCAGAATCGGCGATGTTGTCGTGCCGTTTGCGGTCACCTTCAACACTGCGGCCATCGTCATCACGCCGCCTCGATGACTTTCGGGCGGAAGTGGTACTTTTCGAAAGTCGAGTCCTTCCACTCCCGGTATGCCATAGTGCCGGGCAAGCCTGCCATTGAGCATCGAAAAGTCACTCGCCACAAAATTTGTCAGACTCAAATCATTCTTCAAAACCTCATCAAAGAACATCAACGCTTCCTTGACCATCGAGACTTTGAGGATGTCATCATACTCGGGGTAGAGCATTCGTTCGGGCATCGTGGAATCAATGGCACGTAATCCCAGCCACTGGCTGGCAAAGTTCTCTGTAAACGCCTTCACTTTAGGATTCAGCAGCAGACGATCCACTTGTTGCCGAAGGACCTGTGGCTGATGCAGCGTTCCTTTTTCTGCCAGTTGAAGAAGTTCTTCATCCGGCATTGAACTCCAAAGAAAGTACGAGAGCCGACTTGCAAGGGCAAAGTCATCGAGCACCTCTGAGGATTCCTTCGTTCGCTCACGAAGAAATAGAAACTGAGGCGACACCAGAATTGATTTGAGGCCGACTCGCATCGCCTGTTCAAACGAATAGTTCTGATCCAGCCTGGCCTGGACTCGAGCCAGAAAAGGCTTGATGTCATCATCTGTGACCGACCGTCGGAACGCACGTCGTGTAAATTGACGCAGGATTCGCTCGGCATCAATCAACGGTTGCTGCGATACGACTTCCTTTCGATGGGGATTGTCGGGTAATGGTGCATCAACGGGTTTCATGTCACCGAAGATCAGTCTGTGACTTGCGGGTGGCCATGTGTCGAGCAGGGGGCCTTCGATATCAACCCACTGCACCACCAGTCCCGGTCCTTTGTAGTTCTCTGCACCGATCTTTTCGATCTCGGGGGGAAGTGCCCCAAGTCCATCGGCAACAATTCGAATACAGTTTTGCGGTTCCAACTGTTCGACAAATTCAATGACGGTCGGCTTATCGGGAGGGACGGAGTAATAGTCGAGAATGCGTTCTTCAGTCACGGCAGTCAGGGTTCCAGCTGTTACGTGGAAGTTGACAGGCTTGTCTGTCTGCATTCCGTGGGCCGAGATCCGGAATCGATACTTCCCGCGAAAGCGAGTGCGGAAGTTCCAGAGCGTTACCTGGATGTTGGCCGATACCCATGAGCTGAAGATCGCCACGCCGTCATCCACATGGCGATACACGCTTCCCGTCGGTTTGACAGATTTTTCTTCCTTGATATCAAACCGCTTGTTGATGACCCAGGGTCGGGGCCCGTTGACGATCGCAGCCTCCAGCACTCGATCCGCAGCCTCAAGGTAGTTCTCCATCAAATACGAAGAGACATGCAGTGACTCAGCATTGTTGTCAAATCCACTGGTCGATGTATCGAGCGGGAGCAGGTCCTCCAAGTCAACGGTGACACCCAGCAGGTCGCGAACCGTGTTGGCATATTCCGCTCGATTCAGGCGGCGCAGGACGACGCGTCCCTGCGTTGTGCTTCGCTCCTTTTCGGCGGCCGCGACACTGTTGCCGATCCAGTCGATCAGGGCCTGCGTTTCGTGCTCGGTTGGACGTGGTTTTCCAACTGGCGGCATCGTTCCGGCTTTGAGTTGCTTCAACACAGAAAGCCAACTCGCACGATTGGCGTTGTCGACGAAATCGAGAGACAATTTCGCTGCGTGAAAGTCGCCCTTGGGCTTGTCACCCATATGGCATTCCACGCAGTATTTCAAGAACAAGGGTTTGATCTGATCGTCGAGCCGAACTGTGTCGCGATCACCTTTATGTTGAGCGTTGTTGGCAGCCTTTTTCTGATTCGTGGCCTTTTCAGACGCAGGTTCAATCGCATTTAATTGAGGGGCGACTCCAATAATTGTCGTGACGACCCAAATCCATTTTCGCATCGCCATCGGCATTTCCTCGTTGTAGCTTCTACAGCTATCGTTTGGCGGCTGCTTCCTCGGCCTGACGCATCACTCGCAGAATGTTGCCGCTCATGATGAGGTGAATCTCGGCCGCAGTATATCCTCGATTCAGCAGCTCTTGCGTAATGACAGGGTACGTTGACACATCTTCCAGTTGGCGGGGAGTCAACGGGATTCCGTCGAAGTCGGAACCCAGCCCGATGTGAGCAATTCCTGCGATTTTTTTCACGTGGTCGATGTGATCACAGACATCGAAGATCGTCCCTCGTTCGATCGGATTTGCCTGTTCCCAGGCACGCAACTCGCGTTTGAAATCCGCTTCGACAGGAAACCGAGCACGCAGTTCACGACGGACATGAAACATCCGTGATCGGCGGTTGGCAGACTGAGGGTGAATAAAGCCAGGATAAAAGTTGATCATCACCACGCCACCGTTCTGCTTCACGAGTTTCAGCACATCGTCAGGAACATTCCGGGGATGGTTGGCAATTGCGCGTGCGGACGAATGCGAATAGATCACGGGGGCGGTTGTCACCCGGATCGCATCCTTCATCGTTTCGTCCGAGACATGGGACAGATCCACCAGCATGCCGAGTCGATTCATCTCTCGAACAACGTCTTCACCAAAGAGCGTCAGACCTTCATGCCGTGGATCATCAGTTGCCGCGTCAGCCCAGTTAAGTGTGTCGGAGTGTGTCAGCGTCATATACCCCGCGCCAAGCGCATGCAGACGACGCAGGTTCTCGATCGAATCCTCGATGCAGTGGCCACCTTCAACACCGATCAAGGACGCGACCTTGCCAGACTTCTGAATTCGAACGACATCACTCGCGGTTCGTGCCATTTCAAATGAGTCTGGGTAGCGTTTCACCATAGTTCGGACAAGCTGGATCTGCTCCAGCGTCTGCAGGAACGCTTTCTCCTCTTTCGACGCTGACGGTGGAATGTAGACCGACCAGAATTGAGCACCGACATTGCCAGCCTTCAGTCTAGCGATATCGGTGTGAAACTTTGGGCCGAGCGACGTTCGAAGATCTGCACGATCAAATGAAGATCCCGCTTCGGTACGGATCATCCATGGCAGGTCGTTGTGCCCGTCGAACACGAATCCCTCGAAATGGATCTTACGCGCCGCTTCAGTGACGACAACGTCAGCCGGTTCGGCGGCAGAAAGAATCGCAGTCAGACATAGGCTTACGATCAACCTCGATGCGATTCGCAAGAGGGATGTGAAGTTCATCGCACAACCTTTTATTTGGCTCTGATGACTAACGCATTCTGTAGGGATGTCAGAGGTGCCCGGCAGTTTCCTGGTCGCAACTGGACTTCACGAACACGATGCAAAAATTGGCGTCAGACGAATCGTTCTTCGTTCACGTAGAGTCGTTCGTGACAAACTAGAATCCAACGTTTTTCTTGTTGGAATTCGGAACGACTCCCGGCTTCGTGATATCGCCAGCCTTTCTGGCAACGCTGGTTTCTTCGACCGCAGTCGTATTGGCGCCGATAGGGCGACCACCATCGGCCCAACTCGAAGCTTGAGCGCTCTTGTGAAGACTGAACGAACTCGGCTTGAGATCTTTCCAGCGAACGGGCAGTTCTCCTGCCAGGTAAACGCCCTTGTCGCCTGTCAGCAACCGCAGGCTGCTGGCCTTGTCCCACAACTTTTTCCAAGCAGTCAGCCCGGTTCGCTCATCCGATCCCGCGCCCGTATCCCCATCACGACGGATCATATGGACAACCTGGCGAGCGACACCGTTGGATGCTCCCCACCATTCCAGTTGATTTTGTTCGATCACCGGTCCGACGCACTGAAGTAATGTGGAATTGGCCGCCTCGCCTGACTTAAATGCCAGCGGCGGACCCACCACACAACGTTCCATGAAAAGTCGCAACGGGGTGGTGACAGGGTCACCACCTGGTGCCGCTTCAAATCGCACAGCGGCACTGGTGGCGGATATTGTCACTCCTTCGGCATCAAGTACCGGGAGCAAGCCGTTGCCTGATCGAAGCGGGCGCAGATCGATTGCATCGCCGCGCATCGCCATGATGCTGTTTCGCAGGATCACCGTGCCATGTGCACACTCGGCGCGAATCCCACTCCCCGTCCCAGCCAGAAAGCTGTCGCGTACTACGAGTGATACTTGTTCGGCACCAGCTGGTGCTGATGTCCCCCAGCGAAGCAATCCGAGTTGCCGAGTCCCATCTACTTCCGATCCCAGCAGGCGACAACCATTCAGGATCACGGTTGAGTTTGTCGCATGAATCAGCCATTCCGGTGTCATTCCCTTGGCACCGGGATGTCCTTCAAGAACCGCATTCGTCAGTTCCATCGTTCCACCGGTCACGGCGATCAATCCGAGCGGAACAGTTTTGGAGGCGTCTGCTGCTTTTGGCTGCAAGGGTTGCAGCCGCAAGCTTGCACCGTCTGTCTGCCGGAAGTTGATGCGGAATGACTTTCCCTCGATCTTCGCTGGCGTCATGAAGCATATTCCGCCTCCAGACGCTTCAAACAACGTCCCGCTCGGCCAATCAGGCTTGTTGAGTAGTAGTCCCAGGTCTTCCTTCTTCAAATCGACTTTGCGAACTTGAGTCGGGTCACTCGGTTTCACCGCCGCAGGGGGCAATGTGGGACGCGTGGTAAATGCCCCAACCCGTTGTTGTGACGTTGCGTCGGGAGCCAAAAGCTTCGCAATCTGACAACCGGGCAAGCTTCCGTCGGTTCCCTTGACTTCACGGAAGCTGAAGCTGACCGTGTCGAAATCCTGTGGCTGAACGAGACTAAGATCCTCAATCGGAGTTTCCGGAAATGTCAGCTTCTGAAATTGCCGGGCGTCCGTTCGAGAGTTCCAGACGCGTTGCCAGGTCGTAGCATCAACGACTTTGAAAGACGATCCGAGATCGACCAATTGTTCGAATCCAAGATACAGAGAATTCGTTGACGTCCAGTTCATCCGAGTCAGCCAACTCTCAGAACTGGTTCGAACCTGAGGCCATTGACCTGCAAACACGATCGAGGAATTCGCGACGACTCCTTGTGCAGCGCAAATCGAATCGCGGAACAGGACAGCTGTCTGCGGGGGCTTTCCTGAATCAGTGACCGACGCATCGACGATACGGTTCTGCGCCGACAACGTGCTGCGAAGTATACGCAGAATACGCCGTGGTCGAACTGTCGTAACGTCTGATACGCCAGCAGCAAGATGCCCTGCAATCTCGATCACCGGTGCCTTCCCTGAAACCATCAGACAGTCACGGACCACGGCATCAATGTTTGCACGGCGGACACTCAATCCCGTCAATCCGTCGCCGCGCACCAGAACTCGATCGATCAGCAGATTGGGTTCGATCAAAGGAACAGATGTCGAATCGATCGTACTCTGGACCGATAATGCAACGAGGGGTTCCGAGGAGGTTCCGGTCGAAGTAAATGAACACTGTTGTACGATGAGTTGTCCATCGATGACTTCCACCATACGGTTGCTGCCGGGGATTACCTGGCGATCGACGGAAAAATGTATTCCTCGCAGTTCGAGAATTCCATCCCGTACCCGCAGGCCCGCGGTGGTCTGATCTGCAGATGGCTTCAGGGCGATCGATGGTCGTTCCTGTAACGAACCCGCCGTCAACACGACTCGTTTGATTCGAGATAATTCGACCTGTGACAACAGGAATGGACCAGCCCCCAGGAGCTTGATCACTCCTCCTGCAGATGGGAGCTTGTTCAGGGCATCATCGAGCGAATCGAAGTGCGTCGCAGACTTTGCCCCTGGACCCACCGTCAGAATCGCCAGACTCGCCGAATCGGCTTGTTTGGTAGCCCAGTCGGGAATCTTTTCAACGTCAAATGATGGTGAGCCGTTTGGTCCGGCATTCTCTGGTTTTGTAGCAGCGGGATTGTTGGCAACTGTCACAGACGGGTTTTCTGCGGTGCCAGGCCCCGTTCCTGCGTTAACGGCAGCAACAGCCGGAGCAACCGGGTCTGTTGACGGAGTTGCCGCCTGGAACGGGTTCTTGTCTATCGCGACACCTTGCCCCAGTCCCGAGAACAGCCAACCAAGTGCTGCGATTACCAGGACCAATCCCCCGCCTGCAGCCACATATTTACGAAGTTCCTTGCTGAATCCTGTCGATTCTGCACCTTCAGCTTCAATGGGTTGCCGCTTGGGTGGCATTGCCTTCTGCCCAGGTTTGTCGGCGGTCTTGGGCTTCGCTCCCTTAGATTCAGTTGCTTTCGATTCAGTCCCTTTGGACTCCGTTCCCTTGTTCGCCTTCGATGCTGCCCCTTTTGATTCCGATCCTTTGCCCGTCGCGGATGCGGTATCTTTGGCGTCTCCCTTTGAAGACCTTGGCCTGGACTTATGGGTGTCGACGGCTGAATCATCGCTGTCATCGTCGTCGTAATCGTCGACATCGTCTGCTCGCGAACGATGCGGTTTCGATTCGGATCCCGGCTCTGGGCGACTTCGCTTCGAAGGACGCGAGCGAGACTCCGGGTTCTCAGCAACGTCCTCAGTCTCTTCTTCGTCGTCATCTGCCGTGGTCTGCCGAGTCTTCTTGCGCGGAGCCGAAGCACTGGGTTTGGACGGAACCTGATCAGGAGTTTCCTGATTTCGCTTCGATTCCCCCATGTCAAAGTAGCCATCATCGCTGAGGGCTTCTTCTTCGGTCGATTCGATCTCAGAACTCTCATCGTCCGAAAAGATCTCACGTGCGATCGAAGCTTGAGTCAGCTTGGCATGGTTCAGTTCGTCAATCAGTTCGGCGGGGGTCTGATAGCGATCCTCGGGCTTCTTGGCCATCATCCGCCGAATCACGGCAGTGAGACCTTCAGGAACCAGCGGGTTCTTATCGCGCGGATCAGGTACCGGTTTTACAGCATGAGCCTGAAGTTTGTTTGTGACGCTGCCATCAGGAAAGGGGGGCGATCCTGTCAGCATCTGGTACCACGTACATCCCAGCGAATACAGATCACTGCGAATGTCAGCCAGCTTACTGTTTCGCGCCTGTTCGGGCGACATGTAGTCAACGGTGCCGACTGTGGTTCCGGCACGGGTGATATTGGTTTCCAGAGTGTCGTCGATCGATCGAGCCAGCCCCAGATCTGTCAATTTGACCACGCCGTCCCGGCGGATCAACAAATTTGACGGCTTGATATCACGATGAACGATGTTTTGCTCATATGCGTGCTGAAGCGCTGCGGCGATTTGCTTGATGATATCGATGGAACGCCGAATGGGAACGTTTCCCCGTCGCGTGACCATCTCGAACAGATCCTGTCCTTCGACGTATTCCATCGCGATGTACAGGTACCCGTCAGCCTCACCGCTGTCATAGACGGCAACGATATTGGGGTGGCGGAGTTGGGCTGCGGCTTGTGCTTCCGCCCGGAATCGCTTGACCAGCGTCGGATTTTCGGCCTTGTCTCGAGGAAGAACCTTGAGAGCAACCGTCCGTTTCAGTTCGGTGTCACGTCCGAGAAAGACGGCTCCCATCCCCCCAGCACCGATCTTCTTTTCGATCTCGTACTTGCCGAGACGCTTCAATTCCGACAACCCTGGCGCAGACCCCGCGCCGCCGGGATTTTTGACCGCAGCTTTGTCCTCCGCAGCCATCGCAGACCTCAACCTTGGTTCGGGAACGGTTCCATTGTGAGAGCGGGAACGGTCAATCGGCTGATCGCTCGCCAACTCCGGGCATTTTCATCAGATGGTATGGATGTGTGCTGACAAGTGCAGAGTGTAGCAACAGTTCCGTCGCAGCGTCAAAAGACTGGAACAATTCCTTCGAAGTTTTTCTTGGGAATCTTTTTCACCCGACTACGAGTACGAATGGGAACTGGCGCGAACGACCGAATCCTTGGCGAACGCTGGGACACCTGTTCCCAACAATCGTTGCAAAGTCTCGGAATTGAGCGGCTTGTCCAGGATTCCATCGACCTGCAATTCCGTACACCGCAAAATCCGATCTGGCGTCCGTTCCGCAGTGATAGCGAACAGCGACTTGGACTGACCAATTCGTTCCTCGGGCAACAATCGCAAAGCCTCCAGCGTGTCAAAACCTTCCTCGCCTGGCAGGTCGATATCGACAATGATGACCGTATAATCGTTGAGCATCACCGAATAATAGGTGCGTGGCCCGTTCGGAACCACGTCGACTTTGAATCCTTCAGATTCCAGCGCCGCCACAGCCTTGGCCTGCTGTATCGGATTTCGCATCAACAGAAGAGAGCGTCTGACAGTGGGTAAATTCCAGACGGCATCGTGGTCTGCCTCGGTCAACTTGGAGTTCGGTGAGTCATGCAAAGATTCCGCTTGTGGGACCCCCAGTGATGGCAAATCGACCAATCGCATCAAATGTTGAGCCTGCCGGCGAAGCGTCTGCCATTGAGCCCGCCATTCGCGAGTAAGCGTTGCGTCAGCCGGTCGACTGGCGAGTTGCAACAGCGCGGTTGCCTGCGCTGCCACGTCGCGCCGAAGTCCATTGATTTCACGCGAGACATCAAACTGAGCCGATTCCAACATGGCTCGCCGTTCAGACAATGTCGCGACTTCGGTCTTCAGGGAATCACGCTCTTCGATCAGCGTATGAGTGATCCCTTCAATTTTTCCTGTGAACTCGTCCTGCAACGATTCGAGAGCCTCCTCACGACTCGCTGAAGACGCGAGCTGCTGCCGGTCCAGTAACACAAAAATCCCAAGGAACGCCGCTTCACCCACCAGCCACGTGAACCAGATCAAATGAGTTTCACGATCAGGAAGGTTAGGGAGATTCATGTTCCCCCAGACGATGAAATGGCCTAAGGCAGCGATGGCGGCGGTTGCAACGAGCAGTACGGCATCGCGATACAACGCCAGGACGACAAACCACGCAAACAGATGCAAGTGAGTTTCAGGCGTTCCTCCCGACACGGCCCAGAGGATTGAGGACATGATTCCTTGTGATAGTCCCATCGACCATCGAGACTGCCAGCCACCAGGGGACTGCAGGATCATCGCCAGCGGAATAATGCTGAATGCACCAACCCAGATCACGGCCGACGAAAGGGCATCAACCCGGACATTCTTCCACTGAGCTGCGATTGCGATGCTGGAAACCAGCACGACGGCCCACTGTGCGATCAGAACCCAGAAAATCCGCGCATCAGCCTGTTCCCGCTGAGTGAACAGTCCGTTTTGAAATCGTCTTGCTGCAGACGAAGGGTGTACAGTGGAGGACTGCCACCAGAGCCAGTGTTTCATGTTTCGGTCTCCGTCAGGATTGCTCGCCGGAAATGACCGACGTGCGGATCAAAGACGAAGGAAGGTTCCTTCCATCGATGATGTCCATCCGAAACATAGCTCGCAAAATTTCCCCAGGATGTGGTGGCAAAGCATCAGTGAACGAATCAGCCTCGCCGATTGCAACGGTTACGCAGACTTTGTCAGCATGCCAGCAGCATGACACACTCAAACGAGGGCGAAACGAAAGGATTTGGCTTCTGATCTGACATAAGGGCCGAAGTTGGATTTTCTCGCCGACGTCCGCGCCGCCTCACTTCAACCTGGCTTTGGCAACTGACGACGATTCTTTAGTTCTGCTTTGGCGTCGAGAATGAAGTCCTGCAGTTTTGATTCGATCATCCCATCCGAAACAGCCTCTGGACGTTGAGCGATGGAGACGACAAGCGAGTTTCCTGCGATCGCGAATGAGCCTGCTATCACGCCGTTGGGGACTGGAATGGAGAATGTGCCTGTACCAGAAGTGTCGGAAACCTGAATTCCGCGCCGTTGCATTTCACCAATCATGACTACGACAACATCCCGAACATTGTCTCCGACAGCGAGACGAAACGGGACGTTATCGATCATTGGATGGCTCCGAAAAGGCTTTTGTTATTGGCGGGCTTCGTACTAATGTCCGAACTATGTTGCATGAACGAGTCCATGGTGCGCACGGCTCACCAAATCCAGACTCCGTTCAAGAACTCGTTTTCGCCAGGCTTCCGACGTTGGACAGAATAATTCCTTCAACCGTTCTTTTGCCCGGATCGTAGCAGATGATGTTCGCTTTCCCCAATGGTGAGCCTGATTCTCAGCTCGAAGCCCAGCGAGTACCGGAACTGGGCCGTATGTCCCGAATTCGGCACAGGCAAACAGATAATCTGCGGATAGACCGCGCGACACACACCACCGGCCAAAACCTCCTCGAGCATCGTATGCAATCCCGCTGGAATGGCTGACCTCGAACGAATCCGCCCCGAACCAATCGATGAGCCAGCGGTGCTGAAGATCGTTGAGTGGATAGTCAATCAGTAACTTGCAATCCCCGTGATTCCCTAATCCTGTGTGAAAATCGAAGTGAACAACGCTTTGGGATCCCTGCAGCAATCGCGGCAGCATCTCATTCAGCAGTTCCTGCATACGCGATGGCTTCGTTCCTCCAAAAAGAGCCCAAGTGGATAGCCGTACTGCCCTGCTGCGACGGCTTGACGGAGCATTGGCATTCCATAAAGGGCGATCAACAACATTGCTTTGAGGGTGAATGGCTCCCATGGGGATGGCGGGCAACGTGGATTCAGAAACGGATCAAACCTGGCATATGCCGGGGCGGTGCCTTCAAAGGGCTCACCCGGCAATAGAAAGTTCCGGTTCAGATCAACGTTGTTTTCGTCACATCTCCGCAGCCACGAGAAGCCGAATGGATTCAAGGCGTGAAGGAAGACGCATCGGGTTGAAGGTGGCGTCGTAGCCGCCCAATGTTCAAGCAGAGCGGCCTGCACAGCCGATCCGAAGAATCCCTCAATTCCATGCATTCCAGATGACACGACGAGCGTCTTCTGGGGATCGCCTGCCGAAGAATAACCGACATCGATCGTCAGTTCTTCGCCATCTGGTCCAGCAGCACCGATTGGATGTGCCTCCAACGTCCATCCCAACGCAGCCGCAGCATCGCGAAACCGCTGCCGGGCCGAGATGTAGTCTGGGGAGAAGACAGCGCAAGGATCCACCAGGACTCCGTCGTAATTAATTAACGATCATTCAATCGTCATCGTGACCCAGCCGTTGTCGGATTTCACGGAAGCAATCTTCGGTGCTGGACCGCTTCCAGGCCAAAGGGCGGCTGGAAGAATGCGATCGAATTCCAAGGGAATCAGGTCCCCTTCAATCACTTTCTGGATTGTGGTTTCAACAATCGTCTGCGGAGCCGCTGGATCATTCCGATCTTGAGCCACCACACGCGGCTGACCTGCCACCCAGCGAATTTTGTTACCAGTCAACTCCGTTCGATACGGAATCGTGACGATCATTGGTGGAACAATGGCTTGCCCAGCGGGTTTAAAGTGGGCTTTGATCGTCACAATCAACTGATCTCGCTCCAGCTTCATCACCATCGGCTCATTTTCATCGAATTCAATGTCGGTGACAAAGTCAGGGCCGTTTCCCAACGGGGGTTTCAAAGCCCCTTCACCCAATTGTGCTCCGTCACCCGATGCGGCATCGCCGGAAGAACTTCCAACGGCAGACAGCAGCGATTTTTCCAGTTCTCGCAGCTTCTTATCAGTTGTCTTGAAACCTTTCAGGCCTGCGCGATCAACGAGGGTGTTCAACAGACTTTCATGAATTGAAAGTCGAAAACCTTCCCCGGGGTCGGCTCCTTCCGTAACTGGCGACGAAATTGTTGTCGGCGCGGCTCCGATCTGCATTTCGTGGAACAAGTGAGTGTCAGTGGTCCAGACGGCCTGTGACGTGGGCAATAATTTGGCAGCATCCAGACGCTTGCGAAGTGGTTCCAGTTGACGATTGGCCTGAGACAATCGCCCGTCGACTTCGCCATCAAACGTCGGAAAGAGTTTTTCTGCCAGCCGATCCCGTGCGACCGCTTCCCCCGCAGATTTCTGGCGTTCGGCGGCGGCATACGCAATGCGATTAGCGATGCCACCAAATAGCGTTCCACT
>CAIWEX010000867.1 GCA_903911795.1 uncultured Schlesneria sp. | reverse complement strand
TGAAACTCGCCGACGAGACACTCAGTCGAACACGTGAAAGCTGCAAGTACATTCGTGAAATGACACAGAAGGGTTACAAGAACCAGAACGACCTCGAATCCGAGGAACTTGTTCTTCAGCGGAATGAACTCGACAAGAAATCTGCCGAGACCAAGCTGCGGGCGTTTGAGAACTTTACTCAAAAGCGGACCATGAAAGAACTCGAAGCGAACACGCAGGAGTATTCGCGCGAGATCGAACGAACAGACCGCAAAGGGAAGGCCGCGCTGGCTCAGAAGGAAGCGGAACTGAAGTCGTGCGAATTGACGCTTGAAGTCGAGTCGAAGAAGCACGAACGCCTGAAAGAGCAAATCAAGGCCTGCAAGATTTATGCGTCGCAGGACGGGCAGGTCGTCTACGCCAACTCGCGCGATGGACGATCGACAGACCAGGTCTTGATTGAAGTCGGCTCCAGTGTTCGCGAACGGCAGGCGATCATTAACCTGCCTGACCTGGATTCGATGAAGGTCAACGCACGTATCCACGAGTCACGGATTTCGCTCGTCAAACAGGAACTGGAAGTCACCGTCAAGGTTGATGCTTACCCAGGGGAAGTCTTTCACGGGGAAGTCGATTCCGTCGCGTCAGTTCCCAGTTCTACGGGCGGTTTCAGCCGTGATTTCAAGGAGTATGAAGCGGTTGTCAAAATCATCGACAGCCCCGAAAAGGTCAACAAGCTTCGCCCAGGCTTGACCGCCAGCGTCGAGATCATGGTTTCTCATCGCGATAACGTCCTGCAGATTCCCGTTCAGGCCGTCGTCTCGATCGGTGGTCGTCCGTTTGTGTTTGTCGTCAAAGACGAGAAGATCGAACGCATCGAGATCAAGGTCGGGCAGAGTAACGACAAGATGACAGAAGTCACTGAAAAGCTCTCCGAAGGGGATCAGGTCGTGATGAATCCCCGAACTCGCTTCAAGAAGGAAATTGACGAACTGGAAGCACTCGTTGCCAAGGAACAGGCTTTGGAACAGGAAAAGGCAAACGAGGCAGCAAAGCTACGCCCCGCCGTTGAAAAGCCGAAAGCAGTACCAAAGCCCGTCGGACCCTCGGCAGGTTCACCGCCGGGAACACCTGCAGGTGGGCCACCTTCGTCAGGAACACCGCGTCCCAGTGCCGCAGATCGCTTTAAGGCCCTCGATAAGAATGGCGACGGCAAGATTACCAAGGACGAAGCAGACGACCGGATGGCGGCCGGATTCGACAATATGGATACCAATGGAGATGGTGGAATCTCGCTGGAAGAAATGACGGCTGCATTTGCTCGATTCCGTGGTGGCCCTCGCCCTCCTGCCACTAAGATTTGTCATGATGGCGTCCGCCGCTTGCTACCCCTGCAGGCTAGCAGCTCCTTCCGCTAAATCACTGCCAATCATCACGCCTTGACGAAGGTTTGGACCGACTCGTCGTCCGACCGACGAAACTCGCCCTTACGAAATCATCCCGAATGTATGCTGCCCGACTGATCGACTTAACGAAGTTTTACTATCTGGGAGACAACGTCGTCCGGGCGCTGCGCGGCGTATCGGCTGATTTTCCAGAAGGAGACTTCGTCGCGATTATGGGGTCGTCGGGAAGCGGTAAAAGCACCCTGTTGAATCTGCTCGGGGCACTCGATCGTCCTACAACCGGACAATACATCCTGTCTGGATACGACGTTGGCAAACTGGACGACGACGACCTTTCTGAAATTCGAAACCGGCTGATCGGGTTCATCTTTCAGTCGTACAACCTGATCCCGCAATACACAGTTCTGGAGAACATCCAGGTTCCACTGCATTACCGCAGTGATCGGCGAACGATTGGTTCCGAAGAGATGAACCGTTGCCTGGATCTGGCATCGCGAGTCGGCTTGTCAGATCGTCTTGATCACCGGCCGTTTCAACTTTCCGGTGGACAGCAGCAACGTGTCGCCATCGCGCGTGCACTGGTCAATGATCCTGAAATCATTCTGGCCGACGAACCGACGGGAAACCTCGATTCCGCCACCGAGAAGGAGATCATGGACCTGCTGACGGCACTCAATCGTGAAGGACGGACGATTATCATGGTGACCCACGAAACAAGCGTCGCCCGGCGAGCCCGGCACCAGATCGTCATGAAGGATGGCCTGATTCACAGCGAAGGAATGCTGCTGACGGAAGGCGAAAAGTAATATTATGCCACTCGCCAACACCATCCGCACAATTCGCCTGGCATTCAAAAGCCTGTTGCTGCACAAATTGCGGTCCGGACTGACGATGCTCGGGATTGTGTTTGGAGTCTTCTCAGTGATTGCCATGCTGGCAATCGGTGAAGGAGCCAGTGCCCAGGCTCAGCAGCAAGTGCTCGCACTGGGAGCAACCAATATCATCGTCGTGACGGTCAAGCCTCCACCAGATACACAGCAGAATTCCAGTAGCGGCGGAGGACGACGTGGCTTTTCAGTCCCACAGTATGGGCTGCTGCGTTCCGATTACGATCTGCTCACATCGACGTTACCGTCCATCAGCGGTGCCGTTCGTATGCGTGAGATTCTCAGTGAGGCGAGATACCTTCAGCGAACAATCAACGCCCGACTCGTCGGTTCAACTACTGAATACTCCGACATGAACCATCTGCAATTATTGCGTGGGCGTTTCCTGTCGGACCAGGATGAACGGGACATGGCCAACGTCTGTGTGTTGGGGGCAGAGACCGCTTCAACGTTGTTCCCACTGGAAGACCCGCTTGGCCAGATTATTCAGGTGCGAACTCATCGTTACACGGTAATTGGCATTATGCGTTCGCGTACTGCTTCGGCCGCAATCGGCGGCAGTATGTCTGGTCAGGACTTTAACAAGGATATTTACATCCCGTTGAGCACCTTCCGAGTCCGCGTCGGTGACATCACCTTCACGAGACTCAGCGGTACATTCAGTGCCGAGCAAGTGGAACTCAGTCAGATCACGTTGAAGGTTCGCGACATGAAAGATGTGGTCGCGACTTCTGAGGTCGTTAAAGAATCGTTGAAACGCACTCACGGATCGAAGTCTGATTTTGATGTGATTGTTCCGTTGGAACTGTTGCGTCAAGCCGACCAGATCCGACAGATCTTCAATATCGTATTGGGATCCATCGCGGCGATCAGCCTGGTCGTTGGCGGCATCGGCATCATGAACATCATGCTGGCCACAGTGACAGAGCGAACGCGAGAAATCGGAATTCGCCGAGCCTTGGGAGCTCGTCAGCGCGACATCATTCATCAGTTCCTGACCGAGACCATTGTGCTGGCAGGCTCAGGAGGCCTGATTGGAATTCTCCTGGGACTGTCGACACCGCTCGCCTTCGGTGGGCTAAAAGGGATCGTCAACAATTTTGTGCTGAATCAGGGGAATGGCACATCGCAGATGGGCAAGATGTTTACCGAAATGGAACCAAAGATTGCCTGGTGGAGTCTTCCGATCGCCTTCGGAATCTCGGTAGGAATCGGCATCATCTTCGGGATTTATCCCGCTCGTTCGGCGGCTCGGATGGACCCGATTGAAGCTCTTCGGCATGAGTAGCGCCGCAATACAGTAGTGGTGCGGCAAAACGGCAGCGCCGTAACAAGGCCGTGGTGACGTACCACGACTGTTTTTTCAGGTACAGCCATCAGCCGGAACGCGTTATTAGTAGCGTCCGGTTAGGTTTGTATTCCAAGGTTGAACTTGGCTGCAACGAGTTCGAGTGGATTGGCCCGTTTCTTCGTACCCACCAAATTCCAAAATCGACAGAAGAACAACGATTTTCGGCCCAAGGGACCATCCGTTCCTCCAGCCCGGCCCCTTCCCGCGTCGGTGCTACGTCGGCTGGCTGGCCGCTTTGGCCTCGCTCCGGGCCGCCTGCTTCTGAAAGCGGGTATTCAGATGTGCAAAGTTGTGCAGCCAGCGATCGTAATTCTGCGTCTTGAACTGGAAGAACTCGCCGACCTCTGCGTGAGGCAGTACCAGAAACGTTTCTTGTCGCACGGCTTCAACCACACAGTCAGCGCAATGTTCTGCTGTCACAGAGTTCACGTGCAGAAATTGATGGATCGGATCCTGTAAATCGAGAAAGTCGGTGGCAACCCCTGCCGGGCAGAGACAGGCCACCTTCAAACCCTCGTTCCGATAATGGACCGACAGCCATTCTGCAAAAGCCACGGCACCATGCTTGGTGACAGAGTAGGCGGCCGAACCGATTTCTGTCAGCAAGCCAGCCGCCGAAGCCGTGATGACAAATGCACCGCCACCTTGCTCAATCATCTGCGGTACGGTCGCTCGCGAAAGAAAGACGTGAGCCAGGACATTGATTCGCCAGAGGCGATCCCAATCGGCATCCGGGGTCTCAAATCCCCCCTTGCTCGTGACCCCCGCGTTGGAAACGACAATGTCGACGCGACCGAACTCCTGCCGCGTTTCCGCGACCAATCGCTGCACATCATCTTCGCACGAAACATCGCATTCGATCGCGACCCCTCCCACTTCGGCAGCAACCGTTCTGGCAGAACAAATGTCCCTGTCGGCAATCACAATGCCACGCGGCTTCTCTTGAGCGACCCGCTGACAGATCGCGCGGCCAATGCCGTTCGCGCCACCCGTGACCAATACGACTTGATCGACGAATTCCATGGTGGAATGCCCCTTGGGAGATGTATTTTTCAATGGCTGGATTTGAATTCATTCAAGAAAGGGAGGCTCTCTTAACACGATTTTCCCAATCCGAAAAGCCCGAATTACGGGTCCCCGAACAGAGAATCGCATTTACAGAAAAAAACGTAACTGATACGTTCCGCACGTGTTAGATTTCTTCATCTGGCACCTGTTGTGATGGGCTGCAGTGGGAGCGGTCGCTCGAATTCGGTAGCTGCCCTCGCTGATCTGCACGTATCTTTTGGCGAGTGGCCTGGGAAACTTGAATACACCATGAGTGATCCTACGCGTGGTATCACACCGATCGATTTGATGGCGGAACTCTCCGCCGACAGTGCTCGTCCTGCCTCGACTGCTGACGCGGCAGGTGAAACACGGCACAGCGGTGCAGCACTCGAATCGCTTTCGAATTCCCAAATGCTGCTGGCGTCGCTGAATACGCCGGGGACGGCAGCGCCAGCCGAATTCGTTCCGCACGAACCTGACCGGCTGGAGCAACTGGGACTGACCACGGAAGAAATCGAACGCCTGGTTCTAAAACTTCTGCTGGCTCGTGGATCTGTGGAAGGTCGACGCATTGCCCAAAGTCTGTGTCTGCCGTTTGGGCTGCTAGCTCCACTGCTGACGAACTTGAAGACGCTGCAACTGGTCGCCTATCGCAATTCGGCATCGATGGGGGATTACGAATACACACTGACTGACGTCGGGCGCGAACGGGCACGGCGGTACAGTGAAGTCTGTACCTACTTTGGCGCTGCTCCAGTCTCACTCGCGGATTACATCAAGTCCGTGAAGGCTCAGACGATCACGAATTTCAATGCCTCGGTCGCAGACCTGAAGCGGGCCTTCGCAGATCTGATCATCAACGATGCGATGCTCCGTCGACTCGGCCCGGCGATCAATTCGGGACGCGGCATGTTTCTGTTTGGCCCCGCCGGTAATGGAAAAACCAGCATTGCCGAGCGAATCACGGCGTGCTTCGGATCAACGATCTATATCCCGAAGGCAATCGGGATCGATGGGGACATCATTCGCGTCTTTGATCCGATGATCCACGAACGCGTCGACGAGACCTCGGCTGGCACCGGGTTAATGAACGATTCGAAAGTCGATTCACGCTGGATCAAGGTCCGCCGCCCGACAGTAATTGCGGGAGGCGAGCTGACGATGGATGAACTGGAAATCCAGCAGAACAGCGCGACCAACATTTGCGAAGCGCCGATGCAGATGAAAAGCAATTGCGGCACGCTGGTCATCGACGACTTTGGACGACAACGCATGCCTGTGGTGGAACTCCTCAACCGCTGGATCGTGCCACTCGAAAAGCGATATGACTATCTGAGCGTCCCGTGCGGAAAAAGAATCCAGGTCCCCTTCGACCAGATCATCATTTTTTCGACGAATCTGGAACCGCGTGATCTGGTGGATGCGGCCTTCCTGCGACGCATTCCCTACAAGATTCCGGTTCCTGATCCGAGTCTTGAAGAGTTCCACAAGTTATTCGCGCTGGTGGCGAACCAGCTTGGGCTGGCGTACGACAAGCGGGCTGTCGACTACCTGATCTCCAGGCACTATCTTCCGGTAAAACGCCCGCTGCGAGCTTGCCAGCCGCGTGACATACTGCTGCAGGTGAAGTACTTCTGTCAGTATCAGGGACAATCCGTTCGCCTGACGCCCGAAGCGATCGACTTTGCCTGCGAAAACTACTTCTCGGTCATGTGATCCTGCAAGGCCACCCGAAACTCCACAGCCACGAATGCCAGGTCGGTTTCGTCACGCTGAAAAAGGTGCGATTCCAGATTGTTCAGCATGCGGATCAACGCTTCGCGACGTGTCGCTGGCTTGGCGAGGTTGTCGGGGTCTGCCCCTGGAAACAGTTCCATGCGACCTTCACGCGTTAACACTTTCCCATTGTCAAAGGGATCAAGAACGATGTCCTCTTTGGGAAATCCCGCGGGGGCTCGTTGCCCGTCATACTTCACAATGTAACGCCCCGACGTTGGCAGGCCGACGATGGGAACGTCGAGTCGCCGTGCGACTGCAATCACAACGTGTGAAACCAGAATCGGCAGACCTTTGCGTGACTCCAGGACTTTCTCCAGCGAGCTGTTTTCGGGATTGCTGTAATCCACGAAGTTCCCGCCGAACTTCTCGTCATCAAACAGAACCTCGCGAATGGCCGTGACGGTACGCCTGGGATCGATCGACTTTGGATCAACGTCACCGAGCTTCTTACGCACCGCTTTTGCCAGGTCATCAAGTTGGCGAGTGAGCGATGCCTTGTCGACCTG
>CAIWEX010000866.1 GCA_903911795.1 uncultured Schlesneria sp. | reverse complement strand
GTGACCTCGTAGCTGCCTCCGGCGTAGGCTGCCCGGTTGGGAATGTAGATCGTTTCGACGCAATTCGATAATTCGACGACCAGCGTTGTCCGGAAGGGTGAGGCCTGTTTGATGGCCAGGCCGAGTTCGACGAAGACTTCTCCCGGCAAATAGACGATGGCAACGTCATGACCGAGGCAGATGACCGTCACTTCCACCGGCAGTGATTCGCCGATTCCCGCAAAACTGCGGCTCAGGCCCCATGTGATGTATTCTTCCGTGTTGGCGAACGACTCCTTGTTGCGCCAATGGTCCAGCATCAGCTTCTTGTAGGCGGTCACATGCTCCAGAAAGTCAACCTTTTCCTTGCGCCGGGCCGCTTCGACGATTTGAATCGACTTGGACACCTCCTCACGCGTGACCTCCTGCAGCCGCAGCGGGACGATGCGTGATTTGACGATGACGTCGGGGTTCTCCAGTTTCTTCAGCGTTGGGAGACTCTTGACGATCGTCTCGCCAATCGCATTTCCAATGAAATCTACCTTGTTCCGCTCGGCTCGACCGGGATCAGAATGGTTGATGTCACCGCAGCATCCTGTTCCGAATAACGAAATGAATTCAGGACCAGTTACCTTGCGCAGTGACTGTTCGATGAAGTAGGGGTAATCGGCACTCCATTTGGCACCTCCGACGGTATCCAGGTGCAGAGCAAAGTTACTGATGATGCCGCGTGGAGTCCCATCCGGGCGGCGGACATTCAACAGGCCGATTTCTGGATCAATCGGACCGGCAGCACGAACGACGTCGGGATTCTTCAGATTCATCCACGTCCGCACGCTGCCATCTCGCATCACAAATCGCCGGTTGAATGAAACCGGAGTCTGTTGCAATGCCGAACCCGCTTCCAGAACAGAATTTTCGGCAGACTCGCAGGCGCGAGTGATCGCATCTGATGTTGTGACAATCAGTTTTTCGATATACCCGGCACGGATCGGGTCTGGATTCGTCTTGTCGAGGAACCTAACCAGTTCCTTTGTGTAATCGGGAGCCGTATGCGAATGAGTCGCCGAGACCACTATGTTCGAGACGGGGATTCCCGTTTTTTCGGATGCACGCGTCCGGATGGCACGCCCCAGGTCGGCGGAAATTCCGATCAGGTCACAGACCACCCACGCGGCACTCTCTTGCGAGCCTCGGAAGACAATCGCGCGTGCCTTCAGAGGATCGATCACCCCTTCGGCCAGCCTCTCATGATAGTAGCCAGCCATTGGGAACCCGATTGGCGGACTGATATCCGCCTCGGCCAGTCCAACTCGTAATGGGTCTCCGGCCGAAGTGTCGCCGCTCAGCAAGGTCAAACCGAAAAATACGACAGCAGTCAGTAAATGAAGCATTGGCATGTGTGATCTCCCTTGAGGAGCAGTGTACAGGCGAAGTCGCTCACAGAAAACGAACGCCGACTCTGTTCAGTGCGGGTCTCCCATTCGTCTTTGCATCTCGCCCAGCGCAGGTAACAGTTTGGGGGAGGCTGGTGCCGGATAGTCGTGGTTCGCTCCGCGAACCAACGCCGCATTTTCTGATGGCAACTCAAAGAGTCGTTTCGTTCTCAGACGTCTTGTGAACCAGGAAGCGTTGGTTCGCGGACAGGCTGTGAATTTATTCGGCGGGGTGGCAGGGTCAGGAGCGAAGCGGATGGCCCTGAAAGTTTGAGCCCGCCCTCCGTCTCGGGGCCTTCCCGTTGGTCAGACCCCGCCACCCAGGTGGATAGGCT
>CAIWEX010000865.1 GCA_903911795.1 uncultured Schlesneria sp. | reverse complement strand
CAATGAAGCGACCTCGATTGAGCCGATTGATTCTGATTGTTGTGTTGGCAACCGCCGGGCAGCATGCTGTTGCGGATGATTTTTTTGAGTCGAAGATCCGCCCCGTCCTGGCGGAGACCTGTTTTCGCTGTCATGGAGATGCACGAACATCCGGTGGATTGCGAGTTGACTCACGAGCGAAACTGCTCGCGGGTGGAGATTCCGGCCCCGCAGTCATTCCTGGCGATCCCGACGGAAGTCTGCTGATCCAGGCGATTCGTCGGCAGGCGGACGTTTCGGCGATGCCTCCTGCCAAAGAACAGGCTCTGCGACCTGATCAGATTGCCGACTTCGTTCAGTGGATTAAGGCTGGGGCCATCTGGCCGGAAAGCACAGCGAAATTCCGGTCCACGAAACACTGGGCATTTGAACCCGTGCGGAAGCCTGACCTTCCAACCGTACGTGACATGGCCTGGGCCCAGTCCAGTGTTGACCGCTTCATTCGTGCGAAGCAGGAAGCTGTCGCCGTGACACCAGCTGCGATAGCAGACAAACGAACATTGATTCGCCGGGCCACTTTTGATTTGACTGGACTTCCCCCCACACCGGAAGAAGTTGACGCATTTCTCATCGATACCTCACCGCGTGCCTTCGAAACATTGGTTGATCGATTGCTCACGTCACCGGCGTATGGTGAACGCTGGGGACGACACTGGCTGGATGTCGTCCGCTATGCAGACACGGCGGGCGAGACGGCCGACTATCCAGTGCCGGTTGCCTGGCGCTATCGAAATTATGTCATCGACGCGTTTAATGCCGACAAACCCTATGACCAGTTTCTGCAGGAGCAGATCGCAGGAGATATCCTCGCCAGTCAAGGGCCTGCCGAAAAGTATGCCGAGCGTGTGACTGCAACCGGTTATCTGGCGATTTCACGACGGTTTGGCTTCGACTCTGAAAACTATCATCATCTGACGATTCAGGACGCAATCGATACGCTCGGTCAAACGGTGCTGGGGTTGAGCGTTGGTTGTGCCCGCTGCCACGATCACAAGTTTGATCCGGTTTCGATGCAGGATTATTACGGCCTGTACGGCATCTTCGACAGCACACGGTTCCCGTTTCCAGGCTCAGAGCAGAAACAGAAGGTGCGGGCCATGGCATCGCTGTTACCTCCAGCGGAATCGGTTACGAAGTGGCACGAATACTACGGGAATGTCGCAGAACTGACCGCAAAGCTCGCCAGTCTGAAGCAACCAGTTCCTCCGGGGATTCTGCGGTCGCTGCATGACATTGACGGAGATTTCGAACTGCAGGCTCCGGCAGCGGGTGGAAGCAACGGGGTGCTGGTTCATCCGTGGACCTATGAAGGGAAGATCTCGGTCACGAATGCGGCACAAAGCCCTTACCAGAATGTCTATCCAACAGGCCGGTCGGGAATGAGCATCCCGGCAAAGATCGGCTCGTATCGAGTCGCTCAGTCGATGTTGCCGCTCGGAGTGACGTTTCAGGGAGAACAGGTTGTTGTGAATCTCGATTTCCGGATTTCGGCTGTTGAACCTGATTCAAAAGGGAAACATCAGTTTTCCATCGGTTCATCCCGCTCATCCGTTTCGATCGATGTCCTGTTTGCGAGTGATTCGATCACAATTCAGTCCGGTGATTTTTCCGCAACGCGGCCGATCAAGCCAAATGAATGGACCAACCTGCAATTGGTTCTGAACGGTAAGTCGGGTATTGCGAGCGGGACGATCGGAGTCCCCGGCGCAACAGTCGAATTTCCCGAAATCCCTTTTCCTGGAGATGTCGACAGTCGATTTGATCAATTGACGTTCCACTCCCCTGCCCTCTCAGAAAATGCATCAGCGATCGAGTTTGATAACCTGGCCTTTCGCGGGCAGAAAATTGCCTCGGTTTCGACGTCGTACCCGGTTCCCTCGAATCCCGCGATCGATACGGTCTCCTTAGCAGATCAGCTGCGAGAACTTGTGGGAATCGATGGTGACTGCGAGCTTCAAACGAAAGAAACTCCCCCAGCCAGTCCGTGGAACGCTGGCCCCAACAGCGTTGTGAAGCTGATTGCTGCTTCGCAGAGTCCGTTTCAAAATATCTACCCGGCCGGAGAACTCGGCCTGCACATGCCTAATCGAGGCGACTATGACGGCGTCGGACTGACCCTGACCGGGATGAAGCCGGACAGCGAAGGGCGATTGTACGT
>CAIWEX010000864.1 GCA_903911795.1 uncultured Schlesneria sp. | reverse complement strand
CTTTCGGGCGTAAACGTCTCCCCGTTCGACACGAATGGTCTCGCCAGGAAGCCCAACCAGACGCTTGATGTAGTTCTTTTGCGTATCTTCAGGGTAGCGAAACACGATCACATCCCATCGGTCCGGTTCGCCGAACAGGTACGATGACTTATTGACCAGAATTCGATCCCCCTTGAAAACCGACGTGTCTTTGACGTTGTGAAGGTGCCGACAGTTGGGGCACATCGATTGTTCAATTCTCAGCATCGATAGCAGACTGCCTGTCGAATCATCGATTTCTTCGCTGGCCCCGATCGCATACGTATGGCCACACCCCGGGCAGACGACGTCTTTATTTCGCCCGTACAGCGTGGGTGCCATTGATCCAGTCGGAATGACAAATGCTTCCGCAACGAACGCGCGAAACAGGAGTGCCAGGACGAAGGCAAACGCGATGGATTCGATCAGTTCGCGAACCACATCATTCGAGTTCTGGTGCGGTTTCGCATCTTTCACCGCTGGAGTCTTGTCGGCCGCATCGCTTTGCTGTGATTTTGGATTCGCCATAAACGTCAACAATCCTTCTGAATTTGATCGTCCATTCAGCAGAGCCAATGTTGTTGCCACGTGGTAACGAGACGACGGCGCAAAGGGCCTTGATTTCTTCCCGGAGGAGTATACCTGAACAGTGTCGCCGCGAAAATGGGGACCGGCGACTTCAAACACGTCGCTTCAAAATCGAGCTTGACGCTGCGAGAGATATTCGACCAGTGCGCGATCGAACGGCATGCTGGTATCCAGAGCGACGTAATCAGCTCCCATATTCAGGCATTCACGGCGATATTGCTGACGCAATTCCTCGACGGCTTCCAGATAGTCACGTCGAATCCCATCGGCGTCGACGATCATGCGGTCTCCAGACTCAGGGTCTTCGAAGTCGGAAAGCCCTTCAAACGGGAATTTGACTTCGGCCTCGTCAAGGACGTGAAACAAAATCACGTCGTGCCCCGCATGACGCAGCATGTGCAAACTGTCCAGAACTGGCTGTGGATCGCACAACAAATCCGAAAAGAGCATCATCAGGCTGCGATGCCGAATCATGGACGCGATGCGACGGATATTGCCCGGCAGATCTGTTTTACCCGTCGGTTTCGCTTTCGACAGCAGCGCCAGCATGTTTCCGAGCTGGCTGCGTTTACTGCGAGCGGGCAGACAGGTTCGCAATTGAGTATCAAACGTCATCAACCCGACCGGGTCCTGCTGATGAATCATCAGATACGTCAGGGCTGCGGCCAGACACGTACAGTAATCAAACTTCGTCAATTCCTGCCGCCACGTGTATCCCATGCTCTCGGACAGATCCATCAGGATATATCCCGAGATGTTCGTCTCGGCCTGGTACTTCTTGATGTAAAACCGGTCGGTTTTGGCAAAGACCAGCCAGTCAATGTCCTTGGGATCATCCCCCTGCGAGTAGCGTCGGTGTTCACTAAATTCGACGCTGAACCCCTGAAACGGGCTGGCATGCAGGCCTGTCAGGAATCCTTCCACGATGAAACGGGCGCGCAGATCCAGCCTCGCAACATTGCGAATCACTGATGGCTTCAGAAATTGCTCGGCACCCGCCATCCGTCCACCTGGGTAATTACGATTCTGTGGAATCCATTGAATTGACTACGATGGCAATCGTAACAGATTTCGGTGATCGGTGTCGTGCCAGATGGCGAGATCGACAATCGATTTGATTCCCGCCTCTCCTGGCACACGATTCCGCGATTCTGTATGCCGGAAATGAAAACACCCGACCGGAGGTTCCGGTCGGGTGTCGTATTGGTAGAAGTATTCGAGGGGATGTTTAGTAATCCCACTGAACGCCGAAACTCCAGTTTTGTGTGACGAACGAAGATCGTTTGTCGGTCAACAATGGACTGACCGGATAGGCCTGCCAGTCAATGATGTTGGAGGGACGATACATGTTTCCGATCAGAATCACCGTGTAACCCGCCTGGAATTCCGCTCCGCTCAGGATCTTGGACTTCTTGAGCACGGGAACATACTGGAACACGTTTGCTCGACCGAAGATCCCCTGTTCAAACATCGGCGACAGATTCGTGGTGTTGTCTTCGTGAGAAAATCTGGTCTTCGAAATATCTCCGCGAGCCCCCAGTGCAGTCGAAGGCATAATGTATTGATCTGTTGCCGTTCCACCCGTCTTCGGATAGTACGCGTCACCGATGTTGTAGCCCGACAGGTTGCGGGACGAGTAATTCGCCAGCAGGCCAAATTTGGACTGAGTGTAGACTTTGAAATTATTCTTGCCGAGGTCGAGTCGCAGGCCCGCTTCTGGACCAGCCATTTGCGAGGTGACTCCTGCACTGAGCATCGATTGCATGATGTTCAATGTCGTGGAGGCTTCCAACGCTTGCGGGCTCAGATTCCCCGTTGAGGTAGTTGCACCGCCGCCGTTGTTGTTGTTACCGTTTTGTGCGTTCACTGCGATCGTGTAACCGAGTCCGCTGTCTGCACCGTCAAACGAGAAGATTTCGCGGGTTTGGATGTAACGCGCACCGTACATTGGCCGTAGAGTAATCGCATCCCGCTCGAAAATCGGCGACGCGAACCAGTCGAGATTGACTCCACCAACGCGCGTTTCGTACTGCAGTCGATAATAGATATCGAACGGCTGTACCACACCGGGCAGACCGTTGTGATCCGTGTCTGCTCCCTGCAGAGTGATCCCGGCATAGGCATGCAGATGAGTCAACATGTCGGTTTGCAGGAATGTGGCGCTGTTGTAGATCACCGGATCAAATCCCCGACGATCACCAATGTAGAGCGTTGATGACG
>CAIWEX010000863.1 GCA_903911795.1 uncultured Schlesneria sp. | reverse complement strand
GGCGTAAAAAACACGACCGCAGGTCGACCATACGCCCTTCGTCAGACAATGTTGTCCCGGAGGCCGTGGGGTACAAAGGATAACAGGCCGCTGGTGTCAACATGATTTCAGATGGAGTTAAGTGCTCAGTCCAGTCTTCACCTTGACTGCGCTTGCCCAGCATTTTTGCGTGGTCGCGCTCGTTTCCGGTAAAACTGTGAACGGAACCAAGCAGATCCGGAAAGTTTTCAATATGCGTGGTCTGCAGGTAATGCTTGCGGGCCAGGAAAGCGGGGAATCGCATAATTTCGGCCTTGAGTGGCCGGGCATGTTGAGTCACCACCTGTTCAAAGCGTTCGATCACGTCTTCGAAAACGCCGCTGAACCCATATAGTCCAGGAACGCCCATCGGAATCAGCAACCCTGCCTGCGTCAGTTGATCCTGGCAGTGCTGGTAGGCTTCAGTCAGACTCATTGTTGCAAGACACATTGTCAATTTCCCTCTCTGTGAGCCAGCAGCATGGTGGCGTTAAGCTTGGTAATACGGTCGTTGTTAACCATCAGAGCGGCACCGTAAGCATCGCGCAGATGACGAGACAGGCTGAACTTCGAATCGTTGCGATAACCGGAAATGCCGCAGATCAGCAGGGCCTGACCGACTATCTCGACGATTCTTTGCGAGCAGGAAAGTTTCAGATTGTTGGTTCGGATCGAGAAACCGAAGCCATGAATCTGACCGGGGCAGCCCCCCTTCAGAAGTTCGTTGTATTCACGAGCCAGGCCGTAGACGTTGTGCCGCATTTCCTGCAGCACGAGATCGACTTCCGCCAGTCGAATGGCCGAGATCGGCGTTTCGCCCGGTGTTTTTCGTGCTTCGGCCCGCACGAATGCTCGTGCTTGATTGACGGCATCGGCGGCAATCCCCGTCCAGAGTGCACCCCAGACGATGTGTGAATAGGGATGCATCGTCAATGACAGAATATCGTTGAACGGAGTCGGCAGGATTTGATCGGTCGAACCATGGGCTGACACGGTGAATCCGGAACTGCACGTTCCTCGGAAGCCCATCGTGTCCCATGTTGACAGCGGTTCGGCGATATACTCGCCACGCCGGACCATCACATGGACTTGTTCACTCGCGGGAGAATTCGGACCACTGCGGCAGGTCAGCAGCAGGTCGTCGGAATATTCACCGTACGAGATGACGGGAGCCTTCTTGGTGACTGTGAAGCAATCACCGTTGACTTCGATCGCACAGATGCTGGAACGCAGGTCACCGCCGGTGCCGATTTCCGTCGTGGCCGATGCCATCAGACGCTGCTCTTCCACCAGTTGTTTCAGGTAACGACGAAAGTACGATGAATGCTGTGCGTGATGAACGACGCAAGCCACCTGGATACAGTGCATTGCGTAGATCATTGCGGACGACCCGCAGTAGTTTCCAAGCGCTTCGCAGATCCGCGAAATCTCAACGATGTTCAGCCCCATCCCCCCATATTCTGTGGGAACATAGGCACTGAGCAGTTGAGCCTCTTTCATCGCTTCGATCGATTCCGCGGGGAACCGCGCGAGCCGATCAACGTCATTCGCATGGACAGCCAGCACCTCACGACCGATCGCGTGAACGCGTGTCAGCAGTTCGTCGAAATTGAGAGCCACGGGTGCGGCAGCAGTGGTCTCGGTAGCAGGCAGTTCTGTGACGGCGGTCGTCATGGGGAAGGCTCGCGAAGGGGGACAAATGGAAGCGACATGCGTAATGCGTCGAATCAGAGGTCGATCTAAATAAAATCAGCCAGCCAGTTTCGCGACCGCTTCGGCGATCGAAGCGACGCTACGGAACGTGCTGCGGCTCAACATGGATTCAGGGAATTCGACTTCAAACCGGTCTTCCAGGGCCAGCATGATGCCGACGGTCGCCAGCGACGTCAGTCCGGCTCCATAGAGGTCGAAATCCACGTCCAGCGTGCTGATATCAACAGTCAAACGGCCATGCTGAGCAAGGACTTCACGGACGGCAGTCGTATCAACGGTGGATTCCAGGGTGGATTCGGTCACAATCGGGCTCCGGGGTTATCGAATGAGGGTACTCAGTTCACGTGTTCCAGCCCTGATCCTGCCGACGGTTCGTCATCAGACGTACTCGCCGAATATGGGTTCGCCGAGACAATTTCGACGGTAGCCCGGATCAATGCCGTTGGCAAAAACATAGCTCACAGGACGTCGCGTGGCGGCAACATCCCGTCGTTTTTACTCAATGGGAAAAGTCGATTCGGCGTGTAGCGACTGGAACGATTGTGACGAGGTCCGACGGTTTGAGTCGCCTCTGTTTGTCTGCCTAAATTTACGTAGCTGGCCCCTTCGAGCTTGTCTCGATGGAATCGGGCTTCTGCACTACAACACGCGCCGGACCAATCGCGTAGCGCAAACGCCCGTTTCCACAGAGATTAACTCGGTGGGGGCCAGAGCTGGTCTGAGGCTTTGCGAAGGAAGTCCCGGCTTCGTGGAATTGCTCCATCCCGGCCAGAACAAGACCTGCCAGGCATTACGAAATGCTGATCTTCTCGATGCCAGAATGGCCTTTATTTGGTTATTGTGATGTCGGTGACCTTCCATTCAACTTCGCAACGGTGTGAAAAAGCTCATGTATCTCGGCATTGAAATCGGTGGAACGAAGCTGCAACTCGGTGTTGGCCATGGTGATGGCTCAGACTTCGTCGCGTTTGAGCGACGCGATGTCCAGATCGAACGCGGGGGTGCGGGGATTCGGGAGCAAATCCGTACCGTCGGCCGCGAACTCGTTTCGAAATATGGTGTGAAGCGAGTCGGTTACGGTTTTGGCGGCCCGATCCTGGGTACGCAGGGGATCGTCCAAACAAGCCATCAGGTTCCCGGTTGGGATCGATTTCCGCTCGTAGAATGGACGCAGCAGGAATTGGGAGTGCCGACCACATTGGGAAACGATTGCGATGTGGCGTGCCTGGCAGAAGCGTGTTTTGGTGCGGGACGCGACGCGCGAAGCCTGTTCTACGTGACAGTTGGGACCGGGATCGGAGGCGGGTTTGTCATTGATCGACGGATCCATGGAACGGATCGCCCAGCGGCAGCTGAAATTGGTCACCTTCGACCTGGATTGGACGCCGTCCAGTCGAAGCAAACGGTCGAATCGCGATCAGCAGGTCCGGGGATTGCTGCCGCGACTCAACGAAATGTGAGCGAGCGTCTCGGTCGCGGGGAAACTTCCTCGGCGATTCAAGATCTGCTGGAGCGGTGTGAGGGAAAAATCGACACCCTGACGACGAAGAGCGTGGGTGAAGCTGCGATCGCTGGAAATCAGATTGCTCGTGATGAATATGTCGAGGCAACACGAGTCCTGGGTTGGGCCATCGCACAGGTCATTACGCTGGTCGCCCCCGAAGCCATCATCGTCGGTGGTGGGGTTTCACTGGTAGGCGAGGAGGTCTTCTTTGCACCGCTTCGTCACGCTGTGCAACAGTACGTGTTCCCTCCCCTGACG
>CAIWEX010000862.1 GCA_903911795.1 uncultured Schlesneria sp. | reverse complement strand
TGCCTGGCGCCACACGCCGCCAGCACCTCGCGGCGAAACTCCTTCGAATAGACTCTTATGGTTCCATCCAAGACTCCCTGAATTTACAGTCCTCTCCAACTTCGCGATACAGTAAAATGCAATGCGCTCTCACCTCGCCTAACTTTGGACGATCAATGACGCATCGCCGACAATCCGATGTGGTATTGGCCTGATCCAGCGGGGCCGTGATGATTTGAATTGCCAACCAGAACGAGTTCAAGTTCCAGTACGGCATGCGGTTTTCCTCTTGCTAAAACTCTGTTTCAACACTTTCCATCGGGACGACATCGCGGCATGATATTCGTTCGATAAGAGGGTGGTTGGAAACAACCTTTTCGGTGGGCAACTTATTTACGGCCACACGTCATTTGACGTGAATGTGGTGCCCCGGATGGAGCCTTGCCAAACAGTGGGAAGCCGATAATGGGAAGTAAATCGCAACGCCGGAAGGAACGGCACTCTCAACGACGTAAAGAGAAGCGGAAGCAGCAAGACAAACCGCGTGGACAACTGCCGGAAATTGGACGACGTGTCGAGATCGTTGTGGGCAGCAATGCCCGCCATCGTGAGCGATTGTCTCAACAGATTCCGAAGGCTTGGGCGGGTGAACTCCCCGAAGACACTGCGGTCTTTGATGATTCTGCGTTTTCCTTACTTTCGCCAGAGTTGGCCCCGCAAGCGACGGCCGTACGCGAAGCTCTGCAGCATGTGTTGCAATCACGTCCCGACGACGCAGTCAAATCCGTGGCAGTCATTCCACGCAGCAGTCCGTTCAGTGAATGGCGGCTGTTTATTCGCGGTTTGATCGATTGGATGGGGGGCGAACAGACTGCTGCGGGAGAGGTGTGGCAGCGGCTGGATTCCGAGCGGCGGCCCGGAAGAATCGCCAAAAGCATGATGGTCGCGCTCCGTCCTGATCTTGATCGATTGGCACCGCAATCGCGTCCGTCGCCCCAGATAGAACCGCCACCGCAGAATGAACCGGGCACTAACGTCGCAGTGTCCCCTTGGGACTGCTTCGACGAGCAACAGCTTTATCATGCGAAGCTCTTGCATCGAGTGCGGTTCGATCGCGCGGCACTGCAGGTGGCTGAGGCTGGCGTGAAGACGCCCGAGGAATCCAAAGATCTGATCATTGGGCCGAGGAAAATCCAGTGGTTGAAGCGGTTCATCGCAGAGTACGGCGACACGGAACCGGAATTGGCAACCGCCTTGGCGCAAACAGCTCTGGGTCAAGCCTTTTGCCAGAACTACAGCAACCTCTTTGACGATGCCATTCAGGCATTCGAGGGGCCGCGACACGACCCTCGAAACCGGTTACTCACATATTTTTACTATTGGAAATTTAACGAAGATCCCACTGCTGAAAAGAGATCCGAATCTGCTCTTAAAGAGTATTTGAAGAGCGATTTGCCTCGAAATTCTTCGTTGCCTCTGCCATTACGTAATGCGATCGCCAGCGAAATTCATTTGAACGAAGCGATGGCGCTCATGGTGTCCTCCCGCGGGCGAATGCCTTTCGCCTTTCTGTTTGAGCCTCAGGAAGATTCCAAGGCCATTCGCAGCCATTTCCTGGCTGCGGTGAAAGCAGCCCCCGCCAATGACAGAGCCTACAAGGCCCACATCCTATGGATTAATTCCAAATTGGATGAAGATCGACTGAGGAAAGAAGAACGAACTCGCGTTGAACAAGAACTGGCCGCCGTGATGGTCAATTGGTCGCGAGGAATGCCGGACGAGACAGAGCCGCGATTATGGCTGGTCGATCACTTCCTGGAAAATGAGCAACTGGAGGAGGCTCGTCCGCATGTTGAGTTTCTGTCGGCCGTGCGCCATGACAATCCTCGCGTACGTGCAACACCATGGAAATGGCAGATTCTCGAAGCGATGCGATTGTGTCGACGAAAAGCATGGCTGGTCGACGTTCCGGCTCGGCTGAACGATGCAGAAGCCTTGTGGCCTGCGTGGTTATCGAAACAATGGCTTCCCTATTTGCGGGCTGCCTGGACACTGCGATGCGGCCGACTTGAGGAATTTGAAGAACAACGAAGACAAATCTGCACCGAAGCCGGACGCGTACGCAATTCTTTGACCGATGTCTGCATGATGCTGGGAGCCGCTCAACGAATGCGTGTCGCGGCGACAGATCTCAAGCCACTGCGAGCAGCTCTTGATGAAACTCTGAAAGCCCTCGACTCACTACCTCTCGACGACCTGCTCGAAACAAGTAGTTTCTTTTGTGATCTGCATCGAACGCAGCTCATATATCCAGCCTATCGCATGCATTCGAAAGCCATCGGCAAGGAGCTGTTTGGGCGATTGGAAAAAGACGTCAATCTGACGCTGAACCGCATCGGTGAAGAGCGAATTCACCATGCCGTGTTGTGGGGCGCGGAGCACCGGTTCTGGTCGAACAATTATGAAACGATGTGGCCCTCCTTTTACTCGAATCCTGTGATTCAGCAGCACCCCATGCTGATCGCAGCCAAGTTGCATGCCTCGTTGAAGCAAACGTATCTATGGGGCGTGGACAAGCACAAAGGGCTTAGCGCGCGCTTGCGCGAGGCTTCCCAGTTGCAACGGGACCCCTATTACCGATATTGGTTTGGGGAATTGGCCGATCAATTCGATGAAGCGGCGGAGCAAGAGGAAAAACGGTTTTCCAGCTTTGGTTTCGGCAGCGGTTTCAGCGGTAGCGACGACGATGATGAATTCGGTATTGATACAGGCTGCAATTGTCCCGATTGCCAGGCTGCTCGAGAAGCTGCGAACAATCGTTCATTCGAATAAAAGGAGTCTTCAGAATGAATTCCCCATCGGGCGATCCCTTCCAGATTTTGGGCGTGTCTGCAGACGCGAGCGAAGCAGAAGTTCGCGCACGCTATCTGGAACTGGTGAAGCAATTCCCGCCGGAATTGGAACCGGAAAAGTTTCGCGAAGTCCGGGCGGCCTACGAGGCGACTAAGGATCCGTTAACGATTGCCCGGCGACTGGTTATGCCGCCTGACGATACCGTTCCGAAGTGGTCCGATGTCCTGACGACGCAAAAACGGAATCCCCCCCGTTTGTCGCCAACATTTCTGTTGAGTCTTGGCAATCGGGCTGAACCTGATTCTGCGAATTCGCCGCAGCCTGACTGAACGATTGAATGGCCGTATCGACGCCCAGAAACCACCCGGCATTGCTTAAGCAAAGTTTGTTGCCTTATGAACGACTCAGACACGTCCCCGCTCCCCCAAAGCGAACCAATACATAACGGGAACGGCTCCGTTCGGGAGGAGATCCCGCAATTTGGAGCGGTCGACATCGTGGAAGCGTTTACCGCGATGCGCCATGAATGGCGAGGGCAAACGAAAGAGAGCCGCAGCTTATCGGATCAGATCCAGGCGGCTGTAACAAGCCTGCTTTCGTTGGAATCGAAACTGCTAGCCAGTGTCAATGGTGCCAGTGTCAGCAGCAATCGAAAAGACAATACAGCCGAGGTCAAGCCACTCGTAATGCTTCTCATTGAGACCGACCATCAACTTTCCAGGGCAGTGGCGTCCATTGCGCAGTGGGAAGCGAATCGACGGCAACGCGAGACCGCGGAACAAGATGCGATCAAGCAATGCGTCGCTGCGATGAACAGTGTCTCACGCTGGTTTTCGCGTCCCTTGCTGGCGCTGCTGGCCGGTCAACAATCCGCTCACACGCCTGCTGAGAATTCTCCGGCACTGGATGGGTTGAACATGATTGTCGCAAAGCTCCGACGCATGATGCGCGAGCAGGGAATTGAGCGACTTGATGTCCTGGGGCAGCCGTTCGACGCGAACACAATGCACGCTATCGGGGCCGTGACATCGACGGAATACCCAGCGGGATACGTCGCAGAGCAACTCTCTTCCGCCTATCTCTGGCAGGGCCAGTGCCTCCGATTTGCCGATGTGCGAGTAGCGAACCATAAGGCTGCAAGCCCAGTGAGTACCGTTGAGGGTCAGGCTGGAACCGTGGTTGAGTAAGCCGTTTTTTGAGCCAAGTGTCAGAAAGTTGTCGAATTTCACGGGGACATCGGTGGAGCTTTGATGTTCCGGATAATCGCCCGCTATCAGGAGAGAATGCAATGACCGAACAATCCGAACAGCGTGGCCCCATTGTCGGGATCGATCTGGGAACCACGAATAGCGTGGTGGCCATTGTGACGGATGGGAAGCCGCGCGTCCTCGACGAATCAGGCGAGATTTTGCTCCCCTCAATCGTCGGAATCAATCCGCAGGGACAACTGGTCACTGGCGTGGCCGCAAAAAATCAGTTGGCGGCGTTTCCAGATCGAACCGTTGCGTCGATCAAGCGTCGCATGGGAAGCATGGAGCCTGTTTCGCTGGGCGATCAAACGTATTCGCCACCAGAAATCAGCGCGATGATCCTTCGACGGCTGCGGGATCGGGCGACTCGTGCGATCGGTCAGCCGGTGAACCGCGCCGTTATCACAGTTCCCGCGTTCTTCGATGAAGGCCAGCGTCAGGCCACGCGCGAAGCGGCTGAACTCGCTGGTTTAACGGTGGAACGCATCATCAACGAACCAACTGCCGCGACGCTGGTGTACCACGCGGGGACTCATGATCGTAGACAGATCGCGGTCTATGATTTCGGCGGAGGAACATTCGACGTCTCGATCGTCCGCATGGAAGCAGGCGTTATTGAAGTTCTGAGCAGCCATGGCGATGTCCGTCTTGGTGGCGACGACCTCGACATGGAATTGCTCAACTATCTGGCAAATGCTTTTCAGGGTTTGCTCGGTGTGGATCTGCGAGCAACCCCTCAGACGCGGTACCGCTTGCTGCAAGCATGCGAGCAAGCGAAGTGTCGGCTTTCCACCGAAGAGACTGTACAGATCGCTGAAGAGTTTATCGCCGAAAAAGAGGGCCAGCCGTTGCACCTGACAGCGACTGTCACGCGTCAGGAATTTGAGCAATTGATTGAACCGTACGTCGAACGCACGATTCAAAGCGTCAGCGAAGCATTGCGCGGTGCCGGCTTAACAATTCATCAAATTGATGACCTGGTCCTGGTCGGTGGTTCAACCAGGATTCCGTTGGTCGAAGAACGCCTGCGTGATGAATTTCTCAGGGAACCAAGTCGCGCGGTCGACCCAGATCTGGCCGTCGCGTTGGGGGCCGCCGTCCAAGCCGCCATGATCGATGGCCGGTCGGTGGGCCCAGTCCTGGTTGACGTCACCGGACATACGCTGGGGATTGAGGCCTGTGTGGGCATGACAATGATGGGACCGGAGATGGCGTTTTCACCGATCATTCACCGCAACTCCCCTTTGCCCGCACGGTACGAGCAAGCCTATTCGACAATGCACGATGATCAGGACGCTGTGATCATCCATGTGCTTCAGGGGGAGCGTCAAGAAGTTCACCGCAATCGCTCGGTCGGGAAGTTTCGCCTGGACCTGAAAACCGGTGGTGGAGACAACAGCAAGGTCGTCGTTCGGTTCGATTTGACGCTCGATGGCATACTCAAGGTGACCGCGACCCAACGCGCCACGGGCCTTAGCAAAGAATTGATTATCGACAATGCGCTCAGTCAATTCCGTGCCGACGCGCGCACCGAGGCGGAATCGCGTTTAGAAGACCTCTTTGACGCTTCCGATGAGCTACTTGACGAGGAAGATGTCCCGTCACGAAAGCAATGGGAAGCGTCCGATGAAGACTTGGGGATGCCCGGCACAATCCATGCATCAAGCTCAGATTTCCCTGAAGCGGTAGCCCTTCTCAAGAAGGCTCAATCAATGAAGGAATCCGTCAAAGGACAGGATGCACAGGATCTTGAGTCGCTCGTCAAAAATCTTGAGGACGCCATGGCTGCCGGTGAAGTCGCGGCTGTGGCCGTTCTCGCTTCGGAGTTAGAGGATTTATTATTCTATGTCCGATGATCCACCTTTCCGTTGCCCCGTCTGTCGAGCATCCCAGTCCCTGAGCGACACCTGCCGACGTTGTCGTGCCGATCTCAAGTTGGTGGTGAGTGCATATCGTCGTCTGGCATACATCCAGCGAGAGAGAGACGCAGTGCGTTCCGCTGGCGACAACGAGCGTGAACGACTCATCTTGGCAGAGCTACAATGGCTCTCACCGAGACATATCAGCGGCTAGTGCCTCGCCATGTCTTCTCAAATAGTCGTGGTTCGCTCTGCGAACCAACGCTGCTTGGTTGACTGACTTCTGACGATGAGGCGAATATTTGAGTTGCCATTCAGAAAATGCGGCGTTGGTTCGCGGAGCGAACCACGACTATCAGGCACCATTTTCGCGATTTAACGTCCCATCTTTGGTACCGACGGCACTGCAGCAACCAACGCACTGAGGTCGTACAGACGGACTAATCCTCAATTCCGGTCCAGATTTCACTTGGTCCCGAATCTACTGACCGGAATTCGCGTTCCATCAAGCCGCATCGGGATTTCCGAGCTAACGTTGCGGAGATTCTCCCTCGCCCCGAGGAAGAGAAGTACCTGCTTTGTTTCAAAGGATTGTTCCGTGGGTTCTCGCCATTCCCGATCACAGCAAACCTCTAAGCCCGTCAAATCGAACTCCGTTTCTTCCAATGGATCAAACGAAGGTGTCGAAATACGCAGCGAAGTCACAAATATTGAAAGACGCCCCGTCGTTGCCGAGGCCGATCGCTCCAAAACGCACATTGCCGACGATCATGCGGTCTCTGTCAACGGGCCTGTCGCGGTCACGCAGAATGTCTCAATGGAAGAGACTACGGGTGGTAACCAATTTACGATGCCAAGTCTGACAGGACATACCGATCCCGCAATCGTCGACGATTTGCATCAGCAGATTGAGGGGAAAAACGAACTGATCGCGGCACTGGTTGCCGAATTGGAACAGGTCGTTGAACAACTCGATCGCGTCAAACGAAACGGAACGGACCGTTCGCGCGGATCCTCAACGGCTCAAGGCTTGCCTCCCGAAGTCGTCGAAGAACATCAGCAGGTTCTAGGAGAATTGCAACGATTCGTCCAGCAATGGGAAGAGATGCAGGCGGCCAGCGCACTCGTGCGTATTGAAGCCGAACTCTCAGAACTACGCTCAATGATGTCCAGTGGCTATCGTGCCGACGTTCCCGCAGGTTCCGCAGTGAATCTGGAACTGGTGATGTCCCGGTTGACAGTTGAATCAACGACGGTCGAACCTGCGCCTTCCCAGAGTTCCAATTGGGAAGCCATGAAGCGGCAGATGTTGGGAGAACCTGAGCAGGTCGCGGAAGAGCCGACGGTTGAAGATGACCTGTCAGTTCTACTGGCGGGTATCGCAATTCCATCCCCAATCGACTTTGATTCCGCATCGGCCGAGGCGTTGAAACGGGCGTGTGCCGAGCGTGACACATACATCGTGCAGATGACTCGCTGGGTCCGTACTCACCGGGCCGTCAACGTCCCTGAGAACTGGGAAGAACTGCAAGGAGTTCCCGACGAATTGCAGCGGCAGGTTGCACACCTGTCGTCGCGATTGGAAGAACAGGTCCGGCTCGCGGAAGTCGAGATGTCTCTGGAACGCGCTCGCTTGTCGCGAGAGAAATCTCAAGTCCAGGCTGATCGTGCGATCATGGAAAAGCATTTGAAGCGGTTGGGGATCACCTCGCTCGATGAACTCGAAGACATCGCCGTCAGCAGCAGCTCCACAGGCGATCGACGCTGGATGCGATTCCTTGGGGTGAATCGTAAAGGATAGTTCGATGCACGCGTGAATTTGCTCAGGCACGTACGGCATGCGTTTGTTCCAAGACTGCACGCGTAAAGAGTGAACAGATTTTAATCTCACAGGTGCGTTCTTCGCCCAATCATCGAACACGCGAATTCCGTTAAATCTCCGGATAACGGGATTGCCAGAGGCGTGAGGCGTTGCTCCCGCCTGATGCATGTCCCCCCAACGCTATTCGCCCTGACGCAAACCGTTCACAGCGTTGAGAATCGGAAGGATTCTCGGTAGAATTTCAGCTGCGGATGTTTCTGTGACAACGGCTGGGCGCATGTCGCCTCAACCTGTTTCAGAGGAACGAGTTGCTGCACGCATTGTAGGCGCGGCAGGACCGCTGGACTGTCTACGCGACCAAGGAGTTCTCGCTTGTCTACTGGTGACGGAACCCCACCCGATCAAACCCCGACTTTTACCCCTGCTTTTGACGACGGTGCTGACATTCATGTCGTACCGATTGCGATTCAGGACGAAATGCGGACGAGCTATGTGACGTACGCAATGAGCGTCATCATCAGCCGAGCGCTTCCGGATGTGCGCGACGGCCTGAAGCCGTCTCAACGCCGTATCCTCGTGGCAATGAACGACTTGAACCTCGGGCCGAGTTCCGGCCGAATCAAGTGTGCCAAGATCTGTGGTGATACGAGCGGGAATTACCACCCCCACGGCGAAGGGTCGGTTTATCCGACGCTCGTTCGTCTCGCCCAGAACTGGAACATGCGCGAAGTTCTGATCGACAAGCAGGGGAACTTCGGATCGCTGGCCGGGATGCCTCCCGCAGCTATGCGTTATACCGAAGCCCGCATGTCATCGGTCGCCGCTGAAATGCTCGACGATCTCAAGCGAGACACCGTCGATTACGTCTTGACCTACGACCAGCGGAACCGTGAACCGGTTGTGCTTCCTTCCCGGTTCCCGAACCTGATCGTAAATGGTTCGAACGGGATCGCCGTCGGGATGGCAACCAGCATTCCGCCCCACAACCTCTCCGAAGTCTGCGACGCCATCGTACGCCTGATCGATGATCCGGATTGCACGCTGGATGACCTGCTCGAAGTGATGCCAGGGCCCGACTTCCCGACCGGTGGCGTCATCTGCGGTCGTTATGGAATTCGCCAGGCGTACATGACCGGGCGTTCTACGATTACGTTGCGTGCCCGGACACGGTTCATCACCGAGAAGAACACCGACATCATTGAAGTCACCGAGATTCCGCACTTGGAAACGCGTGACCGCATCCGTGAGAAGATTGAGCAGATCGTCAAGGACGAGCGGATCAAGGGAATCTCCCGCGTCACCGACTTGACCGACCGAACGCTGCCGTCGTGGCAAACCTGTCTGCATATCGCTCTGAAGCGAGATGCCGACAAGGAAGTCGTGCTGAATCAACTCTTCCAGTTTTCGCCGCTGCAATCGACTGTCAGCGTGATTCTGCTGGCACTGGTCGGGAACCGGCCGAAGTTGTTGACGCTGAAAGAAATGCTGGCGGAATTTATCCGACATCGGATCACAGTCATCCGCCGTCGTACCGAATTCCTGCTGGGTGAAGCCCGGAAACGCAAGCACACTGTCGAAGGCTTGCTCATTGCTCAGATCAACCTCGATCTGGTCATTTCCACGATTCGAAGTTCGCCGAGTCGAGCGGAAGCGAAAGACCGCCTGCAACTGATCGAAGTTCCCGGCCCCATGATCGCTCGCGCGGTCGGCGATTCGGCTTTCGAAATGTTCCAGGAAGAGTACGGCGTCAAAGATGCCTACACGCTTTCGTCCAATCAGGCCGAAGCGATCGTGTCGATGCAATTGGGATCGCTCGCGAATCTCGAACGAGAAAAGCTGCGGGATGAACACGGCAAGTTGCTGACCGATATCCGAGGTCACCTGCACCTGTTGTCCGACGAAGCGAATATTCGCGCCGTCGTTCGCAATGACATGCTGGCGATGCGTGACAAGTACGGCAACAAACGTCGCACTGAAATCAACGAGATTGAACTAGGTGACGTCAACCAGGAAGACTTGATTCCCGAAGAGCCAATGGTCGTGACGCTCTCGCAGCGGGGCTATATCAAGCGGATGCCGCTGAATACGTACCAGGCGCAGCATCGGGGCGGGCGCGGCATCACGGGGGCCAAAGCCGACGACGAAGATGCGATCGAACATCTGTTCGTCGCCAGCACACACGACTGGCTCCTGTTCTTCACTGACAAGGGTAAGGTCCTGTGGGAGAAGGTCTATAACCTGCCGATGCAGAGCCGTACCAGCAAGGGGCGAGCACTTGTCAACCTGCTGTCGCTTCCCGAAGGGGATCGCATCAGTGCGTGCGTTACGGTCCGCGAATTCGATGAAACTCGCTTCCTGATCATGGCGACCCGCAAGGGCCTCGTGAAAAAGACTCCGTTGTCGGCGTATAAGCGTCCGACCAAGGGGGGGATCATCGCCATCAACCTGCGTGAAGGTGATGAACTGATCCAGGCCATGCTGGTCTCGCCCGGCGACAATGTGATGCTCGCAACTTCCAGCGGTATGGCGATCCGGTTCGCGGAGTCCGATGCGCGCAGCATGGGCCGGAATACCAGCGGTGTGAAGGGGATCACCCTGACCAAGGGAGCCTCAATCATCGGAATGATTCTCGCCAATCCGACGATGAGCCTGATGACGGTCTGCGAAAATGGCTACGGAAAGCGGACCCCAATCGGGATTGGAGTTGTCGAAGGGGAAGAAGCGGTCACTGATGACGCTCCACCACCCGACGACGAACCACTCGAAGAAGGTGCTGTCGCCGACGATGCCACAGCAGACGATACTGCCGAAGACGAAGTGGACGCGCCAGACGAAGCCGTTGCGGATGAAGCAACCGCATCCGTCAAGGGTTATCGTCGTCAGCGTCGCGGCGGGAAGGGCTTGAAGGACATCAAGACAACCGACCGAAACGGCCCGGCCGTCAGGATTCTCGCCGTTACCGACCAGGACGAAGTCTTGATGGTCACAGCCGTGGGCAAAATCCAGCGCATCCGCGCCGGGGACATCAACGAAATCGGCCGCAACACTCAGGGAGTGCGAGTCATTCGCCTGGATGAAGGCGACAAACTCGTCAGCGTCGCACGTATTCCGAGCGATCTGGTGGTTGCTCCTGTGGCTGACGTTCCTGACTCAGTCGCACCTGCGACAGAGGCACCAGAAGCACCGCCGACCCCAACTGAGCCACCACCGGCCTAGAACCTGGGTTTGGCGACTCACTGAAATAGACGGGTATTGCGAAGGATCTTCGTGATACCCGTTTTTGTTTGCGCAGGCGAACCCGTAAATGATCGGAGTTGCGTTGAAAACCCCTGAATTCGTGAGGCATGCGATAGTCGTGGTTCGCTCCGCGAACCAACGCTTTCTGGTTGACAAGACGTCTTACGACGAGGCGAGTACTTGAGTTGGTATAAGAAAATACAGCCCCGTAGGTCAGGCTGTGCCTGACGAAGTAATGTCAGATGACGGCATTGCTCGCCAAACTGCGGGACCATTACACCTGACTTCCGAAAGTCAGGCACAGCCTGACCTACGGGACTTGAGTAAAGCTCCTCGAATTTAGCGGGGTGAATGAGCGTCACCGCGAGGCTACAAATCGTCTGCCCCCACCGAGTTCACCTCGGTGGAAACAGGCTTGTGCCCTATGCCAGCTGTACACCATTGCCGCGTAGTGCAAAGGCCCGTTTCCATCGAGGCAAGCTCGATGGGGACGGGAAGGGAATTGGATGGCTTCGTATCACGAGAATCTGGCGGCGCTGATTCCGAGATCGAATTCCCCTCTTTTCTTCCTTCCATATCAGTGTTCATTAGCGTTCATCAGCGGTCCCCGTCCGCCCCAACGCACGGCTCCGGCGCGAGAGTCGATCTGCAATCCCGCGATCCGAACGGGCCAGGCGACTTCGCCGCCACCTTGACCGGAATGTAGTAGGTACCACATAAGAACAAACCGTCCACGGGCGACAGATTAAGTTTCGTAGATCAGGCTGTGTCTGACGTAGTGATTTCAAATGACGGCACTGTTCGCCAAACTGCGGGTCCCTTACCCCCTGACTTCCAAGAGTCAGGCACAGCCTGACCTACTGGGCTGACCAAACTCCGGAAGATGTTGCCGAAGTGCCAAGTCGTATGTTACGAATGATCGCGACTCAACAGCAGCAAGCAATTTCAATCGACATCCTAGCCAGTAACAGGCTCTAACCCAATCTGTCTCGGCAAATGAAGTTTGACAAAATGAGAATTCAGGTCAAGACCGGCCAACTTGAGGTCTTCGCGCTCGTACTGATGACTGCGGGCCTGGGACTCTTCTTCGTGATTCACACGATGGATGAAGGCAGCGTTGGCCATGGTGTTACCGGGGGGGATTGAAGCAAGGAATGAACGTCTAACGGGTTCATCCGCTACCGAAGCCGCCGGGTTGATGCGTGAAGTGGACTTCACACGGTTGCGTGAAGTTTTGCCGCTTCTATGCGTGAACTGGGCTTCACATATCCCATAAGGGACCATAAGGGGCTTCCCCACTTGAGGTAGGGAAGCCAAAAACAAAGAAGATTGACCGCCCGTTCACCGTTCTGTAGGATTTTCTCCACCATGCCAACCCAACAACCGATAAGCGAAGCACTGCGACGCGCAATCAACGAAAGCGGGATGTCGTTCCTCGCCTTGGAAAAAGCAACGGGCGTCATACGGCAGTCACTGATGCCGTTCGCTCGGGGTGAAGCGGGAATCAACTCCGAATCAGCCGACAAACTGGCCGTTTACTTCGGGCTCGAACTGAAGCCGTCAATCGAACCGAAGAAGAAGGGGAAGCGGCAAAATGGATGACGCTCTCCACGAACCTGTGATGGTATCGAAATTCCTGCGGCGACATTTCGTGCGGATCGTGATTGGTGCCGCACTGGTGTTAGCGGCGTGCTTTGCCGTCAGCGCTTGTGCCACGTATCTGCGGCAGTGGCGATTCGTACATTTGATTAAATCCGATGGTGGCATCGTCAGTTTTGTTTACTGTGGACCAGCGTGGATTCCTCAACCAGTACGGGACAGAATGCCATTTCTCGTCCGCATGGATTATGTCGCCATCAACAACACACAATTCACCAACACACAATTCACCGATGCAGATTTAGAGCATCTCAAGGGGCTGACCAGTCTCACATCCCTCTCCATTGCCCACACGCAAGTCACCGACGCTGGGTTGGTACATCTCAAGGGACTGACCAAACTAAAATATCTCTATCTCTTCGAGACACAAGTTACCGACAGTGGCTTGAAACATCTCAAAGGGCTGACCAACCTCGAATTCATCAACCTCGGCAATACGCACGTCACCGATGCTGGCTTGAAACACCTCAAGGTGCTCTCCAACCTCAATTATGTCGCGCTCTACGACACGCAAGTTACGGTAGAAGGTCGAAAGATGCTGCGGAAGACGTTGCCGATGTGCCAAGTCGTACCAGGAGACGGATGAGCACGACTCAATAGCAGCAATGCTGCCGAGATTAAGGAAAGAAAATGGGAACCGTCTACCGCAAAACAGTAATGCGACCGGCAACAACGAAAGCCGCTCCGAAGCGGAAGGGGAAATAACCCGATGGACGAGACTCCCCGTGAACCCATGATGTTCTGGCAATTCCTGCGACGGCATTTCGTGCGAATCATCATCGGTTCCGTGCTGGTGGTGACGGTGTACCTTGCCATCAGCATCTACTCCACGTATCTGCGGGAAAAGCGGATTGCGAGGGCGATTGCCCCCTACTGGGGACGCGTAGAGTCTGAATATTGTGGACCGGTTTGGATTCCGCAATCGATACGTGGTGGTCTGCCGTGGTTCAATCGTGTTTGCAACCTCACCAAGCCCTTTTATTTGGCCCCAGTACCGAAGATTCTTCCCGCCCTGGGAACTGAGACCAACGTCACATTAGTCGAGGTCAACAATACACAAGTCACCGATGCCGAATTGGAACATCTGCAAGGACTGACCAACCTTCAAGGTCTCGACCTCGGCAGCACGCAGGTCACTGACGCTGGCTTAGCGCATCTAAAAGGGTTGGTTAACCTCCGAAGGCTCGGCCTCGACAACACGCAAGTCACCGACGCCGGACTGGAACATCTCAACGGGCTGACCAACCTACGAGCGATCAACCTCCGTTATACGCATGTCACTGATGCCGGTTTGAAACGCCTCAAGGGACTGACCAACCTGCTATCGCTCGAACTCGCCAAAACGCAAGTCACTGATTTTGGTTTGGCGCATCTCAAGGAACTGCCCAACCTTGAAGGGCTCGGCCTCGCCAACACGCAGGTCACCGACGCCGGACTGAAACATCTCAAGGGACTGCCCGGCCTTATAGGTCTCCAGTCCATTGATGTGAGCATTGATAATACTTTGGCGGGTCTATGCGGACTGCCCAGCCTTGAAGGGCTCAACCTTACCAACACACACGTAACCGATGCTGGTTTGGAACATCTCAAGGGGCTGACCGGCCTGATCTCACTCAACGTCGCCGACACGCAAGTCACCGACACCGGTCTCGAGCATCTCAAGGGGCTGACCAATCTCACAGAGTTCGACCTCAACGGCACGCAAGTCACGGACACTGGTTTGGAACATCTCAAGGGACTGCCCAAACTCCGCTGCCTCGTCCTTACCAACACACAAGTTACCGATGCTGGTTTGGAGCATCTCAAGGGGCTGACCAACCTGGTCTCGCTCGAACTCACCAACACGCAAGTCACTGAAGCTGGTTTGGAACATCTCAAGGGACTGCCGATGCTTAGATACATCTCTCTCAGCAAAACGCAGGTGACCGCAGATGGCCGAGCAAAACTGCGGAAAGCGATGCCACATTGGTATGTCATGCCGGACTGAAGAGCATGACTCGACGGCAGCAATGACGCCGGGATGAAAAGGAACAACACGAGGGGAACCGTCTACCGCAAAACCGTAACGCGACCACTGCCGACGGGCGCGGAGTTGTTCACTCGCCAAGGCCAGCAGTTCGCCCGGTGGAAGCCTGCAAAGGGGCGGACGCGAACTGCCAAGATTACGACCGGGAAAGACGGTTCGCCGCGCATTGTCGAAGAATCGAGAACGTACATCGCCAAATATCGGGACGGTTTGGGATACGTCTGCGAAGTCGCGACCGGATGCCGCGAAGAGGATGCCGCCCGTTCGGGTCTGTCGAAGCTGGAACGGCGGGCCGAACTGGTCAAAAGCGAAGTCATGTCTTCTGCCGAAGCCTCGACCGCCGATCACCAGTCAATCTCGATTGTCGTTCACTTCGGCGCGTACTTGAATCACGTTCGGGCGAAGGGGGCAACCGCCTTGCATGTCACCGACCTGGAACGCAAAGCAAAAAAACTGTTTCGCGAGTGTGACATTAGCACGCTACGGCAGCTTCCCGTCGAAACCGTCGAGGGCTGGTTGACGGCACGGCAAAGCGAAGAAATGTCGGCACGGACGCGTAACGCGCACCTGCAAGCTGTGCGGGGCTTCTGCAAGTGGTGCGTCCAAACCAAGCGGCTGACGATGAATCCCCTCACCACGATCGCCAAGGCCGACGAGAAAGTGGACCGCCGCCGACAGCGCCGGGCGATGACCGAAGGCGAACTGGTTAATCTGTTGGAAGTCGCTCGATGGCGACCGCTTGCCGAGTTCGGTCGCGAATCGGTTCCCGTGGAAGCGAACAAATCCGCAGCCACTGGCGAACGCGGAAAGCGATCGAATTGGACAAAAGCCGCGCTGACGCTCGACGGATTGGAAGCGGCGGTCGACTGTGCAAGAAAACACCTCGCCGGGACCGAACGCCACACGAACCGAGCAACGGGAACGGACGACCGAACCGCTTCAGCGGACTCTCGACTTTCCGTTGCACCAACCGTTGCACCAACCGTTGCACCAAACGTTGCACCAAACCTCGCCCATTCGAGAAAAAAACGGTCACTTCCGGCCCTATCATCAGTCGATGCTGATGAATCGCGGGAATGGCATGCAAGTGACAAAAAACCCACGAATCAAAGCAAAAAGCCTTGCCCACAGTGTTTGTGAGCAAGGCTTTTCAAGTGGAGGATAGCGGGATTGAACCGCTGACCTCTTGCATGCCATGCAAGCGCTCTCCCAGCTGAGCTAATCCCCCAGTGAGGTGCATCACTCGGCCACTGTCTCTTGGATCGAGGAGTGGTTGTGTCGAGTGATGCTGTTATTCTCGGCATGATTGCTGGCGTGACTGTAACAATTCTGTCGGCGTCAGCGAATCATGGCGGGACCATATCAGCCCCCGGTTTTCACGTCAAGCAATTGCATCTGGTTTTTGAAAAAGTTCAGATTCCTGTTTTTGGAATTGTCTACAGACAGACGGCTGTGGGGGCCGGGAGGTTCACGACAAATACCGTGAATTGGTTTTTTCTGGCCGAAATACCGTTTTTCGTTTTGAAACGGTAAACTCCCCAACGCGTTCAGTGAACAGAGTATCGACGTCTGGAATTCAGTCATCAGGCGGATCGTTCAATGAATGTCGGATCGGGGAATTCTATTTTTGAGGCGGTTACGGATGCGCAGGCCGAAAGTTCGTCGAGCTGATTTGAAACCGGGCGAAGTGCTTTGTCAGTATTGCACCGCTCGCTGTTGCCGATATTTTGCCTTGCCGATTGACACCCCCAAAACCTGGGGAGACTTCGATCACATGCGGTGGTACATCATGCACGGCAAG
>CAIWEX010000861.1 GCA_903911795.1 uncultured Schlesneria sp. | reverse complement strand
TGCCCACGGCACAACAACCATCCGCCACCATAGTTTTTCAGATAGTCCGCCGCGGTCCCCCGTAACTTCAAGAAGTTTTCCCTGGGAACAACGTACTTTTTAATGACTTCCTCAAAAGCCGTCACGTTAAGCGTGAGGCTTTTCGCGTCAACAAACACCGGCCAGTCGTCGCTCCAGGCTTCATCGAATAGCTTGAGTGACGCGACCCGATCCGCTCCCCGAGAGTGCTCCATAACCGCGGCGCGGTATGCGCCTATATGCGACGCCACCTGCCGCAACCAACTACGAATCCGCTCGCACACGATCCCTAGACCGCCTTCGGTGGTCACACGCTCGCCGAGGGCCTCTATGCAGACCTTATCAAGGGCTTTTGTTCGCAGCAAGCACGCCTCAAGATCGATGCACGACTCACTGTGATCATCGGATAGCGACACATGCACTAAACGCGGGATGTCTTCCGCCGAACCAACCACGCACCGCAGGTCCGCATCGACAACACCAACGAAATTAGTGCACTGCCTACCAAGAAGCACTCTCGCCGCATTGACTACAGCATCCCTACCGTCCATGCTTTTCACACTGACACCCTCTCCGACATAACTGCCGAGGAACCGGAAATCATTCTCGCCCTCCACAAGCACGAAGACTCGCCCGCGAGACATCTTCACCTCGGCAATAACGGCATTAGCGTCTTTCGCATGCCACGCTGACAGTTTCATCGCTTGATCTCCCGCCGATCTAGCGAGATCTCCTTATCCCAGGCGCTGCCAATGATTATCGGCGAATGAGTCGCTACCAGAACCCGACGGCGACTTCTCGCTGCTAGCTTACCTAGCATTGACCCCAGTGCGGCCTGCCACTCCGGGTGCAGGGAGTTCTCTGGTTCATCCAACAGCAGCAACCCCCTAGGGCGGGCGTGTCGGCCAAACAATAACTCGCCGAACATCACTAACAAATGCTGCTCGCCATCAGACAGCCCACCCAAGGGAATTACCCGATCACCGCACAACACCTCTAATCCTTGGCCCTCGTTCTCGCCTTCATCACACTCCCCTTTAAAACACACCGCCTTCCCCTCTAGAAGCGAGTTGACAGACTGCTGATACAACTCCAACATGCGAACGCGCCGTTCTAGACGCCGCAATCTCTGCACCACATCCCGCCAATACAACATGATGACCGAGACAGCCGACTCGTTGGAGTGCTTGAGGCGGCTCAACACATCGACCACATGGGGGCTTAATCGCGACGCAACTCCCATTTCGCTGAGCTTGATGTGAAGTCGTTTAAGCTCCGCCAATTGGCGGGAAACGGCATCCGAATGCTGCACGTTGGCCTGGCTAGGGTTGTTGAGAGCTTCGACCGCACGATTCGCGAAAGTTGCCTCGTCTGCACGACTATCGTCGAGGTAACCAGATTTCGCGTTCCTGAGCAGTGAAGTCGCCGCCTTTGCCACTTCACGAATCGCGGCCCCACCGTTATCTCGCCGCCCACGAACCACCGGAGCGCGACCCGCGACTGCTGAAGAGCGCCCGCCCAGCCTATGGACATCCAGGTAAGTGGCGTTGATTCTTCGAAGCGCGGTCCTAAGTAACGGATTAAGTCGAATGATTCGCGACGATGAGGAAGGACCGCCTGAGAGTTCTCCCCCGAGACGAGCGGCACCTCCGAACTCAGCGACACGCATCTCCCTTCGCAGTTGCATCAAACGCCACTGCTCTGCCTCCCAAGCAAGTCGGCGCAGAACGCTTGTCTTAATGACATCAACTATTGTATCAGCGCCGTCAACCGCCAACTCGTAACGCAATTCCGCGCACTCGTCACCGTCAGTCTGCCTAGTCACCGTCAGGACGGCACCAGAGTCATACCTGATATCCAACGAACTAAATAATGCAGTAGACACGCCCCAGTGATTTGCGGCGGTCAAGTCGGCCATTAGTCTCAACATCGTAGATTTGCCGTGCCCGTTTGGGGCTGTAACAAACCGTATCGGCTCGGCTTGTGACGGCAGAGCGATCTCGTGGTCAAATCGACCAAACAAGGACCGGACTACAAACATCAGCGGATAATCTCGCGCACTCATCCGGCCGTGGATTGGATCTGGCGGCATAGACTCACCTTTTTTCCTAGGCGTTAGCTAAGACTTTTCAGCACCAGTACTCCGCCCAGGAACTACTGGTCTCCCACACTCGAACGTTCACTAGCCTTACAGATTCCCGAAGATCGTAGCGTCCTTGACCGGCCTGGGCGTACGCAGCGAATCCGGCAGCAAAGGCGTCGTAGAAGCACTTGGCCAACACCTCGGTTGTAGGTTCCGCGCTTTCGAAGCCGATGATGCGATCGCCGTAGGCCTCCTTGAAGGTCGAATACATCGGGTCGTCGGTGTTCATGCAGAGGGCATGATCAAAGCTGTCGAGGTATTCGCCGATCGCCGTCTTCACAATCTTGAAGTCGCAGACCATGCCATTGGCATCGAGGTCATCTGCCTCCAAGACGATCTCCACCCGACGGGTGTGTCCGTGAGGAAAACGGCACTTGTCGGGATGCTTCGAAAGCATGTGCCCGTTTTCGATCTCGATCATTTTGCAGACACGATACGGCATGGCATCCTCCGCCAACTGAGTCTGTGAACCCGCTCACGCGATCACCAAGTGCTTGTGAACCTGCGTCGAGATCCGCCATTTCGGGCGGTCGAGACAGAACTCGACGGCCCGTCGGCAGTTCTCCTCGTAGTTACTGCCATCC
>CAIWEX010000860.1 GCA_903911795.1 uncultured Schlesneria sp. | reverse complement strand
TTTCTGTTCAGTATCCCACGTCTTGTCGTCATTCAGATTCAATCCTGCCAGGTGCCAGAAGCGGTCACGCCCCCATGAATTGAAGGAACCATGGTCGCCAGTTTCCTTAACCGTATCGAAAATGTCGCAGTGTTCGATGACGTGTCCTCCCCAGCATCCATCGCCGATATTGATGCCTGCACGCGGCACGTCGTAGAGCGAACAATGGCGCACGGTGATTCCCTGCGACAATTCAATCTGTACAGGAGATGTCTGCTTTTCAACGCGTCCCGACTGATAGATCAGACAGTCATCGACAAAGCAATCAGCCGGATAGTTGTCGCTCCTGGGACCAGGCGTACGGTCCAGTGTTGCCAGTGACTGCGATTTGTCATTCCAGTCACGCGGAACTCGAGCGGCATCTCGATCGCCAACAAATGCGACACCGTTTCCACCCGCTTGTGCGATCAGGCAGCCACGAACAGTGATACGGCGGTTGAAATTGTTGACGAATACGGCGTTGCCTCCCACCTGATCCAGACTGCAGTCTTCCAGCAGGCAATCTTCGGCACCGTCAAACAGGATCGCCCCGCCGCGGTATGTCGTCCAGTCACTCCGTACGAGTGGCTCCTTGTTCTCCATGAATGTTCGAGCGGTATGGCGAAACGTCAGTCCCTTCACCTGAATGGATCGAACGGGATTCGCAACCGTTCCACGAAACTCGACCAGATGTCGCAGGCGAACGATTTCGATCGTTGCCGATGACAGGTTGATTCCGGCAGGAGGGTAAAAATAAAGCGTGCTCGACGCCTGATCGAGAAACCATTCGCCGGGTGTATCCAATTCCTCAAAGATGTTTTCGACAAAGCGAAATTGTCTATGCATCCCTGCCGGTCGATTGTTTTGCCAGCCCCCTTCGTATTTGATCGAGCCATCGTCGTTTTTGCCGGTGATCACAAAGTGAAATCCCCCCCATTCGGCGGCATGCATAGCGTGAATAAATCCCCCTTGAGGGTTCTTCCAAAGGCGAGTACGTTCGAGGTTGATCGCATCGGCCGCATGCCCGTTATAAACTCGCACATTCGGATCGAAGTCGGGATATCGCGCCATGGACTGGCGAACACCGTTCACAAACAACTGGTCTGTCTTCAGTCCCTCCGGGACTTTGGCCGTGTGGATGCCATCGCGCCATGCCGTCCAATTCAGATCGAGTTTGATACCGCCACTGATGACAACATCCTCGTCATCTGACTGATAGCAAATCGGCGACTGGACTGTCCCCGAATCTGCTGACGTGAAGACGAGTGGTTCTGAGAGGTAATAAGTTCCTTTTTTGAGGACGACCGTGAATGGAATACCGCGTCCACTGGCCAGTCGTGCGGCCTGTTGGGCGCGTTGTATGCTCGCAAACGGCTGAGATTGAGTTCCCTGATTGGTATCACGCCCGTCAGGAGAGACCCAGACGCCTTCCGCGCGGGCTATTTGAGTAGCAAAGAAGGCGATCAAGCAGAAGACAATTCGAACGTTCATTGATGTCAGATCCTGGATGAGCAGAACGGTACTGTCGGACATTGAAGACCGTCCATCAGTACAAATCAACCGTTTTGATGGAAGCGTGGGCTCTTCCCCGTATGAATCCGACGGAAATGGACCTCGCAGATCTGAAGGAACCCTGCGATGGTTTCTGCGCTTGCACGAATGCAAAATGTGCAATGACGAAGCGCGAAACCGTTCCAGTAGCTGTTGATACGATGCACTGTGAGAGACATCGTGTCAGCGAGTGACGTCTTTGACAAATTCAATAAGCAACGGGCCCGTCTGATCGCTGTCGGTCCCCAGGTGATCGCACAGCGCCTGATGGCTTTTGCCGTCGGTGATGTGCACCAGTTTTGCTTTTCCGCCAGCACGTTCAACGAGTTCGGAGAATCTTCGTGACTGAGAATGGTTCAAAGAACCATCCTTCAGATAGACCAGCAAAAACGGCGGCAACGGAACCGGTCCCTCAACATGTTTGACCGGTGATCCATCGATCTGGGCGTCTTCTCGCTCTCCAAATGCCTTGCGACAGTTTTCGACGACTTGCTCTGATCCATTCTTGATCCGATCAGGAATGTCGAAAGCCGATCCATCCAACGTGACAACGCCCTTTAATTGGTTTCGACGAAGTCCGTGAGCGGCAAGAAATCGGCCGTCCGTCGCCACGAGGGCCGCCAGATGTGACCCTGCAGAATGCCCCATCAGAACGATCTTGTTCGGATCTCCGCCCGATTTGGAGATATTCTTGGAAATCCATGCAATTGCGGCAGCGATATCCTGGACGTTTTCGGGATGACGGACACCGGGAACCAGACGATAGTTCACGCTGACAACAATGGTTCCCGCAGAGTTAAACAACTTCGGCTGTGAACCGACCTCGTCTTTGTCGCGTTTGCTCCAGCCCCCGCCATGAATGAACACGAACACAGGAGCCCCTTTTGCTCCTTTGGGGGCGTAAATATCGAGCGTCCGCAGTTTTTCGTCAGTCTTGTCCGTGTAATGGACATCGCGCGTCACGACCGTGTCGGTCGCTACCACGATAGGCGGCTTTGTTTCTTCATGGCTCGCCTGAGTTTTCGCAGGGCTCGTACCAGCCTTGTCCTGGGCACTCAGGAAACTAATCGGAGCCAATGCCAGAAGCAGGAGGACGAAAATCTTCGACGGTCGATCGATTGGGATCAGGTCCATTACAGTGTTGCCTCTAACTGAATGACTGGCGAAGGACCAGACCGTGGACGACTTATGGCGATCCTGATCAGAACGCAGAAATGGCGCGATTCGCGGATTCAACGAAAATGAACTTGCCACACTTGGGTTGGGGCGGCTTGAAAGCAAACCACAGGAGAATCGAGAAAGTAGTGACGACACAATTTTCTGTCTCCTCACCACTTTCTCGATTCTCCTGCTCTATTTTTGCCGCTCCAGGAGGCAAAAATGGCCGCTCGGGGACTTGAACCCCGACGCCTTGCGGCACAAGATCCTAAATCTTGCGTGTCTGCCAATTTCACCAAGCGGCCAAGCTTGTATGGGATAGACTAACCGATTCCGAAAAGGTTCGCGAGTTCACAGACGGGTAATCTCGCGACATCGCCGCAGGGGGATCGGCTCGGATCCTTCGAATTCGTTGAAACGCAAGATTGGAGACCTACGGTCGGGCGTTTCGGCGGGGTCAGGAGACCCGCGCCGATCAGGTCCGGTCTTCATCAACAACACAATCTCGGGAAAGGCTGACGACGATTCCCAGTGACAGCAGGCTGACAATCAGATTGCTTCCCCCCGCACTGATCAGTGGGTGCGAGATTCCTTTCGGAGGGACCATTGCGGTCACGACAGCGACGTTGAGTAGTGCCTGGCCGACGACCTGCGTCAGAAGAACAAAACCCGCAACGAACGAAAAACCGCGCAGATCGAGCCTGCTCAGCATTCGCAGACCGCTCAGGTACACACCGCACCAGAGCGCCAGCAGACTGAACGTTCCCAACAGACCCAGCTCTTCACCGATCACCGCAAACACAAAGTCTGTATTGGCTTCCGGCAGGAAACTAAGTTTCTGCCAGCCTCGTCCCAATCCCACTCCCAGTAATCCCCCGGAACCGAGTGACACCAGAGACTGCTGCAACTGGTATGGGGCTGCGTCAAAGTCGGCCCAGGTCTCGAAAAAACCGACGATCCGTTGCCGTTGATACGGCTTCATCACCAGGATCGACAGACAGGCTGGCACCGCCGCAATCGTCCCGAACAGGAAATTCCTGATCGGCCAACCTCCAGCGAGCAGCACCAGTGCCGAACCCCCAATCAGAAACACTGCGGTTCCCAGGTCGGGCTCAATCAGAACCAGTGGCACCGTGATGGCCACAGGAATTGCATAGGGAACCGTACCAAAGAACAAATGAGACAACCGGGCTCGATAATTTTCGAGTATCCGGCACAGCATCAGGGGCAATGCGATCTTGGCGAGTTCTGATGGCTGAATGGATATTCCTGCCAGGCGAATCCATCGCTGTGCTCCTTTCACGCGACTTCCAATGCCCGGAACCATCACGAGGACGAGCAGCAGGATCGTTAAGGCAAACAGCCACGGGGCGATGTGGTACCAGAACCGCGCAGGGCGGGTTGCAGCGATTGCAGCCGCGGTCAGGCCAATTGCCAGAAAAACGAGATGGCGAGACAGGTAGACTCGTTCGAAATGAGTCGGCCACGATGTCACACTGGCGCTATGGACCATCAGCAGTCCAAAGGCCACCAGCAGCAGGCTGAGTGAGACAAACAGTTGTCTTTGAATTTCCATGCGACAACGCCGTTCGGCCGGAACGTTTTAACTCAATTGTGACCAAGCCACTCGCGACCCATCGACAGTTCGGCGGTAGCTCTTTGCAGGAATCTGGGGGGATCCCATGAACGGCAAGAAACTCGTGTGACCGTCACGATTGTGCGGGCAATGAGGATTTTACTATGGATCATGACATCACATCATGCATGCAATTTCGACGATATCCGCGTCGGGGTTGCTGCCCCGGTGGTTGGCGATGTCCTGTAGCCCCCAATTGAAGGCCGACTCAGTGGCGGCAGCACTGGCCCGCATCCGTCGTTTTGGTGCGATCGGTGTGGTGTAAATCAAAAAGCACCCTCAAATCGTTCGATGGGCTGGGTGAGTTGGCGCGGCTGGATGCTTTGTGAAGGAAGCTCCGTGGGGCAATTGCGGAGGCACCGAAGATAGAATTTCGTTTTTTCGGTAAGTCAAATTGAACTAACAGGACCTGGAAATCAGTTTTTGGGGAAGAGAATGAACGCCCCGGTGGTTCCAACCGGGCGCTTGGCCAAGTCACCGGCGAGGCACAAAACCGTTCCTACCACCCGCCCCGTGTCGGGCACGAACCAGCCATGGATCTGATAAATCGCTCCCATCCCTTCGCCACGCAGTTCCACTCGAGCCTGTGAATGCTCACTCGCTGGTGTGAACCGGCCGGTGACGTTCAATACCGTTTCGCCTTGAAGGCGAGGCGATCCATTCGACGTAAACACAAGCCTGCCAAAGACTTCCCAAAAGTCGGCTGTTGCCACGTCCAATGTTCCAACAGGCGACCACGGTTCCGCCAGGATTGGTGTCCCTTCGACTTTTCCATTGCAAACCTGAATCGGTCCGTTGCAAAAAACTCTGATAATGGAACTGGCCCGACAGTGGCGGTTTCGCCATTCTGAACTCCGTACATGAGCGCATCGTGCGGAATCTGCACTGCAAAAGTTGACCACTGCAGTGAAAACAACAATGGTTTATGTGGCGTTATCTTGCATTCTTCTGTCTAATAGGCAAGCAGAAAGCCCCTCACCTAAACAGGTGAGGATATTGTGGGTTGACGAGGAATGCGGTGTATGATCCTGCAGCTGTATCTTGCGATTCGACATCAGCGAGCGTTTGAGCAGATCTATTGCATCGAGAACGATGAGACCACGATTGGTCGTAGCCCGAATAGTGTGCTATGCCTGATGGATCCACATGTGTCACGTCAGCATCTCAAAATTATCAGGACTGCTGGCGGATTTCTAGCCCGTGATTTGGGTAGCCGCAACGGCACTCGTCTGAACGGAAAGCCACTGACGGAAGCAATCCTTTGTAGCGCCGATCACCTTGAACTCGGACCTTTTTCTCTCAAGGCGTTTCATGACTTCGCTGAAGCCAAAGTCGACTCCGAAACGGAAGACGTTTCCACGGTTCTCGATTATCGCTCAATCGTCGCTGACGAAATCCGCGAAAGCCTGACACCACGTCAACAGAGGGTCTATGATCATTTTTTACTCGGCCATTCCGAAAAAGAAATTGCGTTGGCGCTCGATTTGAGCGTCAATACGATTCATACACACGCACGCGCGATCTATTCCATCTTTGCAGTCTCCTCTCGCTCCGAACTCCTGGCTCGCTGTGTCCCGCACCGACGCTAAAAAACCTCTCGATCGACGTCCGCAATCACCCGCCAGGCACACTTAATGAATCGACGAACATTTGTTCAATGCAGCCTGGTATCCGTGGTCACCACTCCGCTGCTCGCAGCCTTGCAAAAGCAGGCGTTCGAAACGGCTGATCAGATTTTGAGTGACGCCACCACAATAAAGGTTGTGAATTCCGCGGTCATCCACGTCATTCATCGCGATTCGGCTCATTCCAGGTCATTTGGCGGTGCGAAGTCGACCGATGCGCGGTTCTTACTCGGTTCAATCACAAAGCCAATCTGCGTTGCAGCGCTGATGCACTATTACGACCGTGGTGATTTCAGTCTCGATGACAGATTGCAGAAGTTTCTCCCTCAATTTACCGGTGACGGACGGGAAGTCGTCACCCTTCGACACCTGCTGACTCACACCTCAGGACTGCCTGATCAACTGCCAGAAAACAACGAACTGCGAAAGCAGCATGCCGGGTTGTCCGATTTTGTGGCCGGAGCGATTCGCGCGCGTTTAAGTTTCACTCCGGGGACAAAGTACCAGTATTCCAGCATGGGTATTTTATTAGCAACGCATGTTGCTGAACTCATTTCGAAGACCGGAATTCTCGAATTGGTGGATCGACACGTCTTTCGCCCTTTGAAAATGACACGATCATCGTTAGGGCTGGGAACATTCGATCCTATGGATTTGATCCCGAGCCAGACAGAATTTGCAGCTCCCGAGGCCGGTGCCGGCGATCCATCTGCTCGCGACTGGGATTGGAACAGCCCCTATTGGAGGAAGCTCGGGGCTCCCTGGGGTGGTGCATTCTGCTCAGCTCCCGACGTAGGGAAGTTCTTGGCGGCGTTTCTCCGCAATCAGGAAGGCCCACTGAAGCCCTCGACCGTTCAGATGATGGAGACAAACCAAAACCCGACCGGACTGACCCCGCGCGGCCTGGGATTTAACGTGGGAATGTCTGCCGGTTCTGCAGGCTGTTCCGAAAGGACGTATGGTCATACGGGATCCACGGGAACACTCTGCTGGGCAGATCCTGCCACAGAAACGATTTGTGTCGTTCTGACCTCCCTACCTGCCACAGCGGTCAAGCCGCATCCCCGCGACTTGGCAGCGGCGAAAATCGCCGACGCAGTGCAGGGCTGATGGGCCGACGGCATCTACGGCATTTCAATTCCCCTCCCTTCGTTTTACGCCTCTTGTCGAGTTCGGTACAGTGATTCGGCACTGCTCGGTCCCCGACGGCTGACAGTCGAATTCTGTGATTGACGTCCCTGAGATCCCGGAGCGCCCAGATGACACAGCATGCCACTCGTCGTGACTTCCTGAAGACCTCAACCGCCGCATTGGCTGGAGCCGTTCTTCCCTACTGGTATACCTCGGAAAGCAATCGAGCACTGGGCTTTCAGAGCGTCAATGACCGGCCAGTCCTGGGAT